>NZ_DGNK01000003.1:22643-247896 GCF_002388935.1 Hyphomonas sp. UBA4494 | reverse complement strand
TTTCCTTGATGTCGGCACCGGCAGCAAAGGCGCGGCCCTCGCCGGTCAGCACGCTGACGGCAATGTCCTTGTCGCGGTCAATGCGCGCAAAGACGTCGGCAACTTCTGCCATGACCTGTTGGTTCAGCGCATTCAGGCTGTCCGGCCGGTTGATCGTGACCAGCGCGATGCGGTCAGCATGTTCGAACGTGATCGTTTCATAGGTACTCATTATTCAATCCAATCAGATTCCGTAGGTTTGAGTTCGCATTCGGTTCGGTAAGCTATCTGCTCCTCAGTCGGGTTATCGGCATAAACGCCACGCTGGGATTTGGTGCAGACACAATTTTTTGCGGCCTTTAGCCAGATACCGTCAGCCTTCCTGCAGGTATCGCGTTCCATCCACCCCAAGACCCAAATGGCGAAAGCAGCAATGGCGGCAATGAGTCCGAAGCGGATGGCGACCGATGCCGCCTTCTTCAACGGCTCGTCCCACCAGGGGGATGAGACATCCTTGTTTGCCAAATCGTTGCTTTCTTCGTTCACGAGACTTGAGCCTTATCTTGGTCGGTTCACACAGGCGGCGCGATCGGAGTGTTCGGGGTGATCGGTAAGAAGGTCATTGGTCCTCACAGCTCGTATTGTTGATTTAGCGTTCTACGGAATACGGCTTACCTGTAGCTCTGCACAAGTTCGAAGGTCTTGTCCTGACAAGAAAAGCGGTATTCCCCTCCGCCTCCGCGGATAGAGGGTATCCGCCTGGGTATGATCTTCACGATCGCCGCACCGTCGCCTAATTCCGCAGAGACTTCCCATTCAACATCCTCAACCGGAAGCCCGGCCTCCAGCGACGTGATTTCACTATCGATGTTTGTTGCCATGTCTTTAAGACACTGAGCCTGCCACGCCAACGTCGGCTTCGTTTCAGCCGGTGCAGACGTACTGGGCTCACCACAAGAAGCGAGCAACGCTACCAGCAACAAGGCGATAGATCTTGCGGCGGTCCTGACGGCCAAGTTTCTACCCCATCGTCGGAATGATAAACGCCTGGTCGCCAATGTCGCCTTCGGGCCAGCGCTGGGTGACAGTCTTGATCTTTGTCCAGAAGCGCACGCCTTCCGGGCCATGCTGGTTGGTATCGCCAAAGGCCGAGCGCTTCCAGCCCCCGAAAGTGTGATACGAAACCGGCACCGGGATCGGCACGTTTACGCCCACCATGCCGACATTGACCTGCGCGGCAAACTCGCGCGCGGCGCGGCCATTCGAGGTAAAGATCGCGACACCGTTTCCGTATTGGTGATTGCTCGGCAGCGCGGCGGCCTCTTCCAGCGTCTCGGCGCGCACAACCTGCAGCACCGGTCCGAAGATCTCTTCCTTGTAGGATTGCATCGTCGGCTTCACGTTGTCGAACAGGTTCGGCCCGATGAAATAGCCATTCTCATTGCCCTGCAACTTCAGGCCGCGACCGTCGAGCACGAGGTCTGCGCCTTCATCGACCCCCATCTGGATGTAGCTTTCGACCTTGGCCTTGTGCGCGGCCGAAACGACCGGGCCGTAATGCGCGTCCGCATCGGTCGAGACTCCAACCTTCAGGTTGCGCGCCGCATCCACCATGCGCTCCACGAACTCGTCGCCGGTCTTCTTGCCGACGGTGACGGCCACCGGCAGCGCCATGCAGCGTTCGCCAGCCGAGCCATAGGCTGCGCCAACAATGTCCTTTACCGCCTGCTCCATGTTGCAGTCGGGCATGATGATGCCGTGGTTCTTTGCCCCGCCCATGGCCTGAACGCGCTTGCCGTGTGCTGTGCCAGTGGAATAGACATATTGTGCGATGTCGGAGGATCCTACGAAGCTGACGGCTTTAACCTCCGGATGGGTCAGGATGGCATCAACGGCCACCTTGTCGCCATTGACCACGTTCAGCACGCCTTCCGGTGCGCCGGCTTCGAGCAGCAATTCGCCAAGGCGCATCGGCACAGACGGGTCTTTTTCTGACGGTTTAAGGATGAAGGTATTGCCGCAGGCAATCGCCACGGCGGCCATCCAGCACGGGATCATGGCCGGGAAGTTGAACGGTGTGATGCCGGCCACAACGCCCAGCGGCTGGCGCATGGAATAGACGTCAATGCCGGGGCCTGCGCCCTCGGTGTACTCGCCCTTCTGCAAATGCGGGATACCGCAGGCGAACTCGACCACATCAATGCCGCGCTGCACGTCGCCGCGCGAATCCGCAACCACTTTGCCATGCTCGGCCGACAACAATTCAGCCAGCTCATTGATATTGGCTTCCAGCAGGCGCTTGAATTCGAACATCACTCGCGCGCGGCGCTGGGGGTTCATCATGGACCAGGCCGGGAACGCCTCTGACGCATTCATGATGGCCTGTGAAACTTCATTACTGGTCGCCAGCGCGACGCGGGCCTGAACCTCACCGGTGTTGGGATTGTAGATGTCGCCGAACCGGCTGGACGTACCGGTGACAGACTTTCCGCCAATGAAGTGGTGCACTTCGCGCATGAGAAACTCCCTTAGATTTTGACGGGACCGTAGCGCGCGTATAAATTCCGGTAAATGGACAATATCGCAGCTACGAGCTGCAAAATCGCAGGCAATAAGTAATGAACTGGGACGATCTCCGCCTCCTGCTCGATGTGAGCCGCCATCCGCGTCTCGCCGATGTGGCCACGCGCACAGGGCTTGACCCGACAACGATCAGTCGGCGCCTGAGGCGGCTTGAGACCGAGTTGGGGCTCGAACTGTTCGAGCGGACACCCAAGGGCCATGTCCTGACGCCGGTTGGCCAGACCGTGGCCGACAAGGTAGAGGGGCTGGAGCATACGGCGTCAGAGATCGCCGCGCTGTCAGACAATGACGGCCCGCTCGCCGCCGGACGCGTCCGGCTCGGCGTGACCGAAGGACTCGGCAGTCTCCTGATTGCGCCCGCCATGGCCGACTTCGCCGCGCAGAACCCGCATATCGGGCTCGACATCATTGCCGTCTCCGGCTTTGTCAGCGTGCCAAAGCGCGAAGCCGACATGTCGATCATGCTGACACGGCCAAAGACAGGCCGCGTGAAGGTGCGCAAGATGTCTGACTATGTGCTGCAGATGTACGCCCACCCGGATTACCTCGCCCGCACGCGCCCGGTCGAACACGTCAGCGACCTCAGCGAGCATGATCTCATCGGCTATGTCGACGACCTCATTTACTCAACCCAGCTGCGTTATCACGAAGACATCGCCCCCGGCCTGACGCCGCGATTCTGCAGCCCGTCAATCGTGGCGCAGTGGCAGATGGCCCGCGAAGGCGCCGGGATTGCCGTGCTGCCGCACTTCATCGCAGCTGGCGACCCGAACCTCGTCCATGTGTTACCAAAGGAAGTCCGCATCGACCGCGCCTTCTGGCTTGCCGTCCATGAGGACGTACACGGAACAACCCGCGTGCGCGCCGTCAGCCGTTTTCTAGATGATCTGTTCGCCGCCTCAACCGAGCGGCTCACCGGCACCAGCTAACCTATTCACCCTGCCCCGGCGCATTCGGGAAAGACAGGCTCTTGTAATGGTCGAGATCATGCGCGGGCGGCTCTGCACCCTCAGGCAATGGCAGGCCGTTCACGCTCTGCCAGTAGGCGATGGAGGCGTCACGCCACCAGATAGCTTCCTGATGCTGGATTCCGAGGAAAGCCGAGACCTGCGCGAAACGCTCGGCATCGATCTCGTTCTCCAGGCTTGTCCATTGCGCCTGCATCGCCTCCACCGCGCTGACGCCTCGGTCATAGCGGTTCACGAGTTCCTGCCAGAGCGTCTGGCCGTTCGAGAGTTGGTAGTCCCACGGCACGCGATGGAACCAGAGCAGCAATTCATCCGGCACCGTGTCGAGACTCGCCCATTCCTGCGCCACCGGCCCGGCATACTGATCGACTGCGCCAGAGCCTGTTTCGGTCCGGTCAAAGCCGACCGCATCCTTTGTGGCCTTGTGATAATAATATGGGGTCCAGTCTGCCCGTCCGAGATCATCGACCCAAGGCGCGGGGCCATAATGGTGTCCGGTTCCCATCAGATGGGTGAGACCAAGCGGCGTCATATAGTTCACGACCGCCTCGCGTGAGCCCATCATCATGCCGGTAATTTCGTCGGCGACTTCTGGCGCACGGCTGAGAGTCTGTTCCACCCAATCGCGCGCTATGGCCTCAGAGGAGGCGTCAGGATCCCAGGCAAGTCGCCCGAAAGCGTACCAGTTCGCCTGATCGAAGACTGAGCCTGACCAGTTCCGATCACTGCCGATATTGGCAACACCTGCCATGCCGGTAAGCTCGTACTCTTGCGCAACGCCATCGATCACGGAGGCAACGCTTGTGCCCTCACCCTCGGCGTGCGTATCGGCCGACAACACCTCTTCCCAGAGCGTGCCCAAATAGGCGAGATGGGTCGAGAAGCCGAGATATTCCTTGGTGATCTGGAGTTCCATCATCAACGGCGTTTCCGGCATCGTGCCGAACAGCGGATGGAAGGGCTCGCGCGGCTGGAAGTCCAGTGGGCCATTCTTAACCTGCACCAGAATATTGTCTGTAAACTGACCATCTAGAGGAACGAATTCGGTATAGGCCTGCGTCACGCGGTCTTCGGGCTCTTCGGCCGAATAGACAAAGGCGCGCCACATCACGATGCCTTCATGAGGGGCAAGCGCGGTGGCCAGCATATTCGCGCCTTCGGCATGGCTACGCTCATAATCCTGTGGGCCGGGCTGGCCTTCGGAGTTCGCTTTCACGAGGAAGCCGCCGAAATCCGGCACATGGGTGTAGATCTCGTCCACCTTGGCCTGCCACCAGGCCTGCACCTCGGCGTCGCGTGGATCGGCTGTGTCGAGCCCGCCCAATTCCATCGGCGCAGAGAAGCGCGCGGTCAGATAGACCCTGATCCCATAGGGCCGGAAAATATCTGCGAGGGCTGCGACCTTCTCTAGGTATGGCGCGGTCAGCACGGTCGCATCAGCGTTCACATTGGTCAGCGAAACTCCATTGATGCCGATGGATGCATTGGCTCGGGCATAGTCTGTGTATTTCGGGTCGAGATAGCCTGGCAGCCGGTGCCAGTCCCAGATCGACTGGCCCGCATAGCCGCGCTCGACATGGCGATCCAGATTGTCCCAATGGTTGAGCAGGCGCAGCTTGGTCTTGGGACGCGAGGTTACTTCACGATCGCCAAGCGCCTCCCCGCGAGACATGCGCTGGAGATAATCGAACGTGCCATAGAGGACGCCAAAGTCGGATTGCGCGGCGATCAGCGTTACGCGCTTACCCTTCAGTTTCGTTGCCCGGAGGGTGAAGCCCTCGGCGCCAACAGCTTCCGCGCTTGGCAGGTCCACCTCATCGATCACGTCGGCGCAGTCCGCGCTGGCGAGGACGAGCGTCCGGCTGCGCAGCTTGTCCGTGGATTTGAGGGCAGTCCCCAGCAGGGACTCCGTGGCCCGGTCGATTTCGGCAAGCGTAGCCTGAAGCGTCTCCGACGGCTCAGCGCAGGCGGCCATCACATGACGCGGCGCGTCGGCGGGTCTGGCCTCAAGCTGTTCGTACCGAAGCCAGAGTTCGTAGCCATCCTCTGCAACAGCCGGCAACACGCCGAAACCAATTGAAATCAATATGAACAGACTAGCGACGCGCTTCAGCAGATTCTTCACAACCCTTGACCCGTTTATGTATCGGGAAGCGACAGCCGTGCGACCGCCACCCCCAAATGTTTGCGTTATCATTACCTAACGCGACAGGCAGGGTGTGTCACCGCCCCTCTTTGTCAGAGGAGCGGCACCAGATCAGGGGGCGTCGTTCATCACCTCGCTCATGTCATCAAACCCGGCGGCCACTTTCGGCTTCACCGAGCGGCCAATCACACTGACAAGATAGGCCGCGAGGCCTGACAGCAGGAAGCCGGGGATCATGGCATAGACAAGAGTTTCGAGCGGCACCGCACCGCCCTCAGCTGGCAGGAGCGGTACGTAGAGCCAGACCAGAACCGTAACCGCGCCAACAATCATACCAGCCAGCGCCCCATCACGCGTCAGATGGCGCCAGAACAGGCTAAGCAAAATGATCGGGCCAAAGGCCGAACCGAACCCAGCCCACGCATTTGATACTAGATCAAGAATGTTGCTGTTGGGATCGAAGGCGAGCGCGATGGCTACGAGGCTGACCACAACCGTCGCAATCCGGCCAATCATTACCAGCTCCGACTGCGAAGCCTCGCGCCGAAAGAAAGTCTTGTAGACATCTTCGGTGATCGAGCTGGAAGACACGAGCAGCTGCGAAGAGATCGTGCTCATGATCGCCGCGAGGATCGCCGCGAGCAGGAAGCCGGCGACGAGCGGATGGAAGATGATTTGCGAAAGCAGGATGAAGATGGCTTCAGAGTCGGTCAGCTGCGCGCCGAGGTCATGTTGCTGGACGTAGGCAACGCCTACCGCACCGACAAACACGGCTCCGATGACCGTAACGAGCATCCAACTCATGCCGATAATGCGAGCCGTCTTGATGTCCTTGAGTGACCGGATGGCCATGAAACGCACAATGATGTGCGGCTGACCGAAATAGCCAAGCCCCCAAGCGAGGAGGGAAACGAGGCCCACTACGGTCATACTCTCGGGCCACATGTCGAAAAACTGACTACGCGCCGGACCAACAGCTCCACTGTCAGCATCCACATACGAAGGCGCGCTTGTGATCGCACTTTCCATGCCGCTCCACCCACCAATCACGAAGTATGCGATAACGGGCACGAGGATGAGCGCGATGAACATGATGCAGCCTTGCACGAAGTCCGTCAGGCTGACCGCCAGAAAGCCCCCAACAACCGTATAGGCAAGCACTACGCCAGCGGTGACAAACAAGCCGAGCTGGTAGTTCAGGCCAAAGGCGGATTCAAATAGCTTGCCGCCCGCGACGATGCCGGAAGAAGTGTAGACGGTGAAGAAAACAATGATCACCAGCGCAGAGATTGTGCGCAAGGCGTGCGAGGAATCGTGAAAGCGCTTCTCGAAGAAGTCGGGAATGGTAATCGAGTCATCCGCCATTTCTGTATAGATACGTAAGCGTGGCGCGACGAACCGATAGTTGAGATACGCCCCGATTACCAAACCAACGGCAATCCAGGCTGCAGAAAAGCCGCTCACATAGACCGCACCGGGCAACCCCATCAACATCCAGCCACTCATATCAGAGGCCCCGGCAGACAAGGCACCGACAGCTGGGTGAAGATTGCGACCGCCAAGCATGTATTCGGACACGTCGCTGGTAGACGTTTTGTAGGCATAAAGTCCGATGGCCATCATCAGGACGAAATACGTCCCAAGCGATATCAATTCGGGAACGCTGATTGTCATATATTTCTCGCTGTCCTCGTAAAATTACGGAAAAGCGCGCCCCCCGTGGCCGCGCGTATCATTTAGATCAAGGCCGGGTCTGGCCGTTGCCATGTACCAGATATTTGAAACTGGTCAGTTGCTCCAACCCCACCGGCCCACGCGCGTGCATCTTGCCCGTCGCAATGCCAATCTCGGCACCCATGCCAAACTCCCCGCCATCGGAGAATTGGGTTGAAGCATTGTGCATTACGACGGCGCTGTCGATGGAGGTCATGAAACGGCGGGCTGCATCGGCATTTTCGGTCAGGATGGCATCCGTGTGACCGGAGGAGTGCTCGCTCACAAAGTTGATCGCTTCCTGAAGTCCACCGACGATCTTCACCGATGCAATCGGGTCGAGATATTCGGTCGACCAATCTTCGTCGGTCGCTTCGACAAGATCGGGCGCAATACGACGCGCCTCAGTATCCCCGCGCAATTCGCAGCCTTCCATGATTTTGACCAAGCGCGGAATGACGATTTCGGCGATCGCCCGATCCACCACAATGCTCTCTGTCGCACCGCAGACGCCGGTGCGGCGCAGCTTGGCATTGCGCACAACGTCGAGTGACTTCTCGATATCCGCATCGGCATGGATGTAGCTGTGGCAGTTGCCATCAAGATGGAGCAGTGTCGGCACCTTGGCTTCGTCACGCACCAGTTCCACCAGACCGCGGCCGCCGCGCGGAATGACGAGATCGACGTAGTCGACAGCATGCAGCAGAGCGGTTACGGCATTCCTGTCGGTGGTCTCAACCGTCTGAACGGCGCCTTTCGGCAGGCCAGCAGCTTCGAGCCCAGCCTGCATGCAGGCTACAATTTCACGCGTTGAATTCTTGCTTTCGGAGCCGCCGCGCAGGATCACGGAATTGCCGGATTTCAGGCACAGCGCACTGGCATCGGCGCCGACATTCGGACGAGATTCGTAGATCATCCCGATCACACCAATTGGCACGGCCACGCGCTCAATGGTCAGGCCGTTGGGGCGTTCGGTGGTCGAAAGCAGCCGCCCGACAGGATCCGGCAGCTCGGCAATCTGTTCTAGGGCGCTTGACATCGCCTCGACCCGTTCGTCGGTAAGACGCAGCCGGTCGATGAAGGAGTCCGGTCGGCTGTCGCCGACGCTGTCGACATCTTCCTTATTGGCGGCAAGCAGGTCCGCTTTTGCCTCACGCAATGCCTTGGCGGATGCGCGGAGAGCGTCATTTTTCTGCTCGGTCGTCGCCGTCAGCAATGCCTTTGCAGCGTCGCGGGCATTCTGGCCCAGACCGGAAATATATGCGTTCAAACGGGAATCCAATGTGGTCACGTTTCGTCCTTCATGGTTCTTGTTCAGGCGCCTAGCGCAGCTCGATTGCGCGCTTGTAGGCCGACTCGGTGGTGGCTTTCAGGAGATCTGACAACTTTCCGTCTCCGTTCAGGGCCTTCAGACCCGCTTCGGTCGTGCCATTCTTGCTGGTGACGGAGTTGCGGAGATTTTCCGGATTGTCGCCGGTTTCAAGGATCATGCGGATGGAGCCATCCAGCGTGCCGAGCACAAGATCGCTGGCCTGTTCGTCACTGAAGCCAAGTTCCTTGGCTGCCTCGATATAGGCGCGGGCGATCTCGAAGACATATCCCGGACCGCTGCCAGCGACGGCGGTTACCCGGTCAATCTGGTCTTCATCATCTACCCAGACAGCCGTCCCGGCAGCCTGCATGAGGGTTTCGACAGTATCCCTTTGGTCGGCACTTGCCGCGCTGCTGGCGTAAAGGCCCGCAACGCCCGCCCCGATGGCAGATGGAAGGTTCGGCATGATCCGAATGACCGGATAGCCCGGCAGGACCGCCTGCAGACGTTGCACCGAACACCCCGCAGCGATGGACGCTACTGCCCCATCCGGATTAAGCGAATCCTTATAGGCTGGCAGTATCTCATCAACCATTTGCGGCTTGATCGCGACGATCAGTAGATCAAACTTCTCGTCTCCAAGGGCATTGATATCCTTGAAGAGACGGGCACCTTCCACGGCTTGGTCCAAGAAAGGATCGACAATGGTGAACTCATCCTTCACCGCGCGCATCCACTGCGTAAGCAGCGCACCGCCCATCTTTCCGCATCCAACGAGAAGTACCTTCATGCTATACTAGTCCTTTGCTCAACTGACCCGCGAGATAATGATATTTGTTTAGAATTCAAACCATCTATTACAGAAACTCAAGCTTTCGGCGGATGCCGCAAAATAGTCGAATTTCCCTGATTCGTGACTTTTCAGACTAGGTATTGAGACCTTGAAGAAAGTCTGAAGGTATTTTGTAAGCTAATTATTTGCATCGTAACCCAAACCTTCTTATGTCCGCCCCTAAGCAACCACCGGAGCCTAATTTGCCTTCCAAGAAACGCATCGTCGTGAAAATCGGATCGAGCCTACTTGCCAATCCAGACCTTCTCACACCGCGCTGGGCATTCATGCAACGGCTATTGGAAGACATCACCAAATTACGGAATGACGGCTACGAAGTTGTCCTGTGTTCGTCAGGTGCCGTGGCGCTCGGTTTGAACATGTTGAACGAGAAGCCGGAAACCGCCGGGCTGCGCGACAAACAGGCCGCTGCTGCGTGTGGCATGCCCCTGCTGCTGAACGCCTACAAACAAGTTGCCCATGAGTTTGGATTCGATATCGCACAGGTGCTCGTCACCCTTCAGGACATGGAAGAGCGCAAGCGCTTCTTGAACACCAAGAACACTGTCCACCGCCTGTTGCAGGGCGATATTCTGCCAATCGTGAACGAAAATGACTCGATCACGACCGAAGAAATCCGTGTGGGCGACAATGACCGCCTCGCCGCAAAAGTCGCCCAGATGATCCAGGCGGACCATCTGGTGATCCTCACCTGCATTGACGGCCTCTACGACAAGAACCCTGAAGAGCCAGGCGCCAAACTGGTCGAAGAAGTCCATGATGTCAGCGAGTATATCGCGGTTACGGAAGGCACCAGCAGTCTCGGTAGCGGCGGCATGCTCACCAAGATGCAGGCCGCAAACATGGCGCAGAATGCCGGATGCACGACCCTCATCGCGAATGGGGAACATGACGCGCCCGTGTCTTCAGTTCTCTATAATGAACGACCGCACACCAAATGCATCGCGCACACCAAGCCAGCTTCGGCTTGGGCGACGTGGCTGACTGATCGTCTTCAGATTGCCGGCAGTATCGTGATCCGTGACGAGTTGGCAAACACGCTGGCCGATAGCCCAGAACATGTCCTGCATGAAGACATCAAGTCAATTCAGGGTCAGTACCTCAAGGGTGACGTGATTCACGTTTATGACGAAAGCGGCGCGGAGATCGCGCGCGGCATGACCAACTTCTCGTCAGAAGAAACCATGGTACTCGCGCGTCATCCGGAAATTTCACCGAAAGAACTGCTCGGCTACCAAACTGGTGGCACGGTCATCAGTCGCGAAAATCTGATTGTCCTGGAAGATCGCCACCTCCTCTGGGACAAACCGGAAGAGGAAACAATGGTGGAAGTCTCCGAGAGCTGATCAGCCCTCTTTCTGCAAATCTCCAACCTCCAGGATTGGCGCCGCATCAAGGCTTCCCGCATTCATCATGGCAGCCAGCCGCTGCACCGATGAGATGAGCAGACTCTGCTCCCACAACTCCAGAGAGTCAAAACGCTTCAGGAACCCTTCCTGAAGCGCTTCCGGCGCATCTTCGAGGCTTCTGCGACCAGTCTCCGTAATCGAGACATCTACGGCGCGGCGGTCGGTTTCGTTCTTCTGCCGCTCGACGAGGCCCGCCGCCTCCAATCGATCCACGATGGAAGTGATCGTCGCTTGGGACAAATGCACTTCGCGGGCGATCTCCGATGGCTTGACCGATCCGGCACCGGACAAGGTCTGCAATACAATGAGTTGTGGCGCCGTGAGGCCGGTCGTTTTCGCCAATTGCTTGGAATTCAGGTCGATCGCACGCGTAATCTGTCGAATTGCGGTCAGGAGGTCTTTGCGGTGGGCCATGCCCGCACCTAAAGAGACACTCGGTGCTGCGTCAATTCCCACAACTGTTCAGAAGGCCGGCTCGGGGTGGCCGAACAGCCAACGCTCGCATACAGAAATTGTGCAACAAGACTTATCTGAAGGATTAGAGCATGACTTCCCAACGCATTCGCATCGAGGTCAGTAATGGGATTGGCGAACTGATCCTGAACAAGCCCGAACGCCGCAACGCTCTGTCGAGTGATATGTGGGCAGCAATCCCCGGTATGGTGAAGCAGTTGGAGGCAGATCCCGAAGTGAAATGCGTCATCATTCATGGCGGAACGGCAGGCGCATTCGCGGCGGGCGCAGATATTTCGGAGTTCGAAACGATCTACGCCACGCCCGAAAGCGCAGAGCATTCGGCAAACCTGATTTCCGATGCGGTTACATGTCTCGCCCAATGCCCGAAGCCGATCATCGCTGCGATCACCGGCGCTTGCGTGGGTGGCGGCGTCGCACTTGCTCTGACGGCAGACATTCGCATCGCCAGCCCCGAAGCCAGGTTCGGTGTGCCTCCGGCGAAGCTGGGGCTTGTGTATCCAGTGAACGATACACGGCGCTTGATAGAAACCGTTGGTATTCCTGCCGCCAAGGACATCTTGCTGACAGGTCGTTTATTTGATTGCGACGAGGCCTATCGTATCGGTCTGGTCACACATATGGCAGAGTCCGCATCAGCCTTGGAATTGGCGCGAGAAACGGCGCGTCTAGTTTCAGCCAATTCACTCTGGTCACATAGCGCGATGAAACGCACCTTCGATGCGATCAAGATGGGCTGGCGAGACGATAGTCCTGAAGCGAAAGCCCTGTTCTTGGAAAGCTTCGAGAATGAGGACTTCCAGGAAGGTTACAGGGCCTTCCTCGCAAAGCGCCCGACCAAATTCAGCTGGCGCTGAGAGGGTTAGAACCCGCCTCCCACTGCGACGTAGAGATCAATGGCCGCAGCCAACCGGTCCCGACGAGCCTCGAGGGCGCTTTGCGTTGCAGAATAATAGTTCTGTTGTGCAGACAAGAGACTCGTCAAATCGTCCGTGCCGACACGATATCGCAGTTCAGCGGAATCCAGTGCGCGGCGACTGGCAACGAGTGCAATCTGGAGCTGTTCTTCCCGTTGGGCGCTGGTATTGATGGCAGACAGCGCAACATCAACATCGCGTAACGCGCTGAGAATGGCCTGCTCATAATTCGACAGCAACGCCTCCCTTCGCGCTTTGGCACTGTCGAGCTGAGCCTCCAGCGCTCCCCCAGAAAACACAGTCTGCGCAAGTGACGCCGAAAGACTGGCGGTCGGATCAGACATAGAGGTCAGGAGTGTCGTCACACCCGCGCCAAGATCGACACTTGGCAGCATGGCTGCTCTCGCAATCTGAACATTGGCCTGCGCCGCCCGCAAATCAGCCTCGGCCTGCAACAAGTCCGGGCGCCGCACCAGAAGCTGAGATGGTAGGCCTGCTTCCGGTACTGGCAAGCCAGTCTCGTAAAGGTCTACGTCCGGCACTTCGAAATTTTGCGGCACCTGCCCTATAAGGATCGCAATCGCCGTCCGCAGAGAGAGTATCTGCTGCTCGATCTGCGGGAGTTGCGCACGCGAATTGGCCAATGCAGCTTCCTGGCTGGCAAAATCAAATCCGGAAATCTCGCCCGCATCGTACCTTACCCGCACGATTTCAAAGATACGCTCGGCAATTTCCAGATTGTCTTGCGCGACTTCAAACTGCTTACGCGCGACCTGAAGGTCAAAATAGTTCGCTGCCAGATCAGATGTAACACTCAGCTCAAGCGCTCTTTGCGCGAACTCAGCCGATTCGAGATTGGCCCCTGCCGCATCACGTGACGCTGCAACACTGCCAAACAGATCCAGCTGATAGCTAGCCGACAGGCGGGCACTGCGAGAAAAATCACTGAAGTCGGAATCACTGTCGGTGGAAACTGACGCCCCTGCTGAAACAGATGGCAAGGCGCTGGAATCGGCAACACGCAACGCAGCGCGTGCGGAGGTAACATTGGCAAGTCCAGCTTCAAGCGACTTGTTCCGCGTGAGTGCGGTGCTGACCAATGCGTTCAAGGATTCATCGCCGAAGGTTGACCACCAGAGCCCTGTGGCCGGCAATTCTGTTTCCGCTTGCATTGAGGTTTCATAGGACGCCGGAAGCTCAACCGAGGACAAAGGCGTATCGGACGATTGCGTTGCGGTACATCCTGCAAGGACGACAAGCAGACTGAGAGGAAGAAGAGGAATTCTGGTCATGATTACTCCGCCGCAAGGGCCCGGACCGGATCAAGCCGCGAGGCATTGCGCGCCGGCAGGAAGCCGAACACGAACCCGGTCAGGAAAGCTGTTGAAAAGGCGAGGATCGCGGGCATGGGCGTTACGGCGATGCTGGTGCCGAGATTGGCGAGGATTGCACAGATCGCGAAGCCCGTAAGGATACCGATCACACCGCCCAGCGCGCAGACCACGACGGCCTCCACAATGAATTGGACAAGAATATCAGACCGACGCGCCCCCGTCGCCATGCGCACACCGATCTCGCGCGTACGTTCTGATACGCTGACAAGCATGATGTTCATCACACCGATACCGCCGACGAGCAATGAGATAGAGGCCACCGCGCCTAGCAGGATCGAGAATGAATTCTGTGTCTCCTGAACGGACTCCAGGATCGATGCCGTATTCCGTATCCGAAAATCCTGTGTGCCGTGGCGTTGAAGCAGCAGCTCGTTTGCTTCGGTCTCCGTCGTCGAGATTAGGTCCGTGTCTTCCACAGCGATGGTTATACTCGACAGGTAGGAACTGCCGAACACGCGCATCATCCCGGTCGTGATCGGAATAAGCGCGATATCATCCTGGTCACGGCCGAACGAGCTGGCGCCTTCTTCTTCAAGCACGCCGGCGACCTCAAATGGTGCGCCCGCAAGAAAGACATACTCGCCGACGGCTTCCGAGACATTGTCGAACAATTCCCCCGCGGTCGTTGTGCCCAGCACAACCACACCTACGCGTCGGTCGACATCTTCTGCCGTGAAGAAAGAGCCGTATTCAATATTGCGGGTGTTGGCGAGCAACCAGTCTTCCGAAACACCCTCCACGGAGCCACGATGGTCATTGCTTCCTCGCCGCAATGTTGCAGATCCGGACCGCGATGGCACCGCAGCGAGGACATTGTCCAATTCGCCCAATCTCTCAGCATCTTCGAGTGTAAGGGTTGCAATGGCGTCACCGCGCATTCGCGCGCCCCGGTCACCCCCCGGCTGAACGAAGAGCAGGTTCGCACCCATGTCCTCGAACCGGGCCATAACCTCGCGCTGGCTACCTTGCCCGACCGCCAGCATTGCGACCACCGCCGCAACGCCAATCACCACGCCCAGCAAGGTCAGTGCGGTGCGAAACAGGTTTGCTCGTAACGACCGGAAAGCCGTCTTGATGGATTCCGTAAGCTGAAGAAAAAAGGAGGGGGAGGATTTCACGGCGCGTTGCTCAAACGACTCCAGAGACCGTTCTACTGAACCGGAATCGGAAATAATTTTGCCGTCGCGAATTTCAATCGTGCGGTCTGCGCGTTCAGCGACTTCCTGGTCATGGGTAATCAGGATGACTGTGCGGCCGGAGCGATGCAGCTCTTCCAGCAATTCCAGAAGTTCTTCACTCGTGCCGGAATCGAGCGCTCCCGTCGGCTCATCCGCAAGGATGACTTCGGCATCATTCATCAGAGCTCGGGCAACAGCCACACGTTGCTGCTGTCCCCCGGACAATTGACCGGGGCGACTTTTCTCGCGCCCGCCAAGGCCAAGCCGACCGAGCAATTCCTGTGCGCGGGCCTTCCGTTCCGATTGGCGAACCCCGGCATAGACCGCAGGTATCTCCACATTCTCCGATGCGCTGACATTGGCGAGGAGATTATAGCGCTGAAACACAAAGCCGAATGTCCGCCTGCGCAAGGAGGCCAGCGCATCGGCCTCCATCTCAGACACATCCTGCCCATGAATGCGGTAGGTTCCGGAAGTCGGGCGGTCGAGACAACCAAGCAAGTTCATCAAAGTCGACTTACCGGAGCCCGACTGTCCGACAATTGCAACGAACTCGCCTTCGCGAATGGTCAGGTCGACGCCATCAAGGGCGCGGACCTCTGCGTCACCCCGTCCGTAGACGCGCTGTATGTCCTGCAGATGCAGCAAGGGTTCTGACATGATCTGGCGTCCTATACCGGGGGTGGACCCATAGGGCGTGGCCGGTCATTTCCGGCACGCTCGGTCGCCTGTTTCGGACGAATGCTCACTTGCCCGGTCACGACCTCATCACCCTCGGACAGGCCGAACAATATTTCGACACTTGAACGGGTCTGAAGACCAACCAAAACAGGCTGAGGGACAGCTTCGCCATTCGCATCCATTTTCAGAACCATACCCATTTCTGCGTCGGGATATTGCGCGCGTGCCTCACGGATAGCCTGGCCTCTGCCGTCGCCAACACGATCACCCTGGGCGGCTCCGCCTTCCGGTTTCGCGGGACGCCTGGCTTGTGCGCCCGCCGGGCGCTCGGGACGTGACTGCAAGGCCGTTACCGGGATCAGGACGGCATCTTCGGCCTGCCCCAGAATGAAGAAGACCTGAGCGGTCATATCACTTCGTAGAATTCCATCGGGGTTCTCAATATCGAGCAGCGCCTTGTAGAGCACGACGTCATTGACAACTTCAGGCGTAGGAAGGACCTGACGAACTTCGGTTTGCCACTTGTGATCAGAATCGCCCAGCGTGGTGAACCAGGCTTGCTGACCCTTTGATACGCGCAACACATCTGCTTCGGAGACATCAGCCTCCACGGTCATTATACCGAGATCCGCGATGGTCATGATGACGGGTGCGGTCTGGTTCGCATTGAGGGTCTGGCCCTCGGATGCACTGAGCGAGACGACTGTACCAGCCATCGGAGCGTAAATCTTTGTAAATTCCAGATTGGCTTCATCGGCACGGAGGCTGGAGGTCTGCTGCGCGATCTGCGCATTGATAGCGTCGAGCTTCCCTTCCGCGATCTCCAATTCCGATACCGTGGCCTCATAGTCAGCGCGCGCAATGGCATCGGCCTCAAACAGCATATTGGCGCGTTCAGCCTCGGCCCTTGCAAGTTTCAGAGAAGCCGCCTGTTGACGTTTCGAGGCATATAGCGAGTTTAACTGAGCTTGTTGGGCTTCGACCGTGTTCTGTGCAATCGTGGCATCGATCCGCGCGAGGAGTTGGCCCTTCTCGACCTCGTCGCCGACATCAACGAACAACTCTTCCAATTGACCCGAGACCTGTGCGCCAACCTCAACCATCTCCTTTGGCGCAAGAGTGCCTGCTGCCGAGATCGTAACTTCAATATCACCCGTGCGTGCGGCCGATGTTTCATAACTCGGCGTTGTGGAGTTCGCCAAGTTTGACTTCGCAAACCATACGGCACCGCCTGCTGCCAATACGACAATAATCGCGATGATCCAGCGGGATCGTTTCCCAAAAACTCTCATTCTTGTCTCTTTCCACCAATTCTGGCTGTGAACATGTTCCCGAGTTAAACGACCCAAGTTTCAAATTCCGTCGCGAAGACCGGCATTTTATTGCACTTTCCAGCAAACCTGGCTCAAGCCCGCTCCTTCACCACAGCTTTGTCACCAGAATGTTGCAGATCATTTGCTTGCGCATGAATCCTGAAAGCGGAAGACGACAGCAATGTCCCGCCAATTATGTCAGGCTGACACACTCTCGCTGACAAGCCGCACATTTCGGCAAAGTTCAGACAAGACGCTCCCGTAACGCATAGAGACAGGACGATCCGGAGCGCGCCAACATGAACTTTTTTTCATTAAATAACAATCCTTTAAGGGTGCACGCTTCCGGTCCACTGGCATCCGTTCCTGAGGTGGTTGCACGTGGACTGATTATTGTTCTGGGTATGGCTACGGCCCTCCCTGCATGGGCCGTCGAAATCGAGGAATCCACCGTCGCCCCCGTCGAGACCTCGACCGCGAATGATGGACAGCCCGACGACATCACAATCACCGAAGATGGGGAAATTGATCTCAGCGACCTGCCAGGTACCACCGCGATTACAGTCGACTCCGACAATACCATCACCAATCATGGCGAAATTCTCGCAGAAGACACCGACTACGTCACCGCCATTGCTGTCCGAACGGGTACGACGACAGGCATCACCCACACGGGCTCCATTGAATTGTCGGAAGACTATGACCGGGAAGACGAAGACGATGATGACGATGTGGACGGACCACTCGCCATCGGGACGAACCGCGTGGGCATCGACGTCGAGAATGGTGGCACGATCACAGGTAATATCCTGCTCGATCATGGCTCCACGCTATACATAGAAGGCAATGATTCAGCGGGCGTACGCATCGGATCCGCGCTCGATGGCGATTACACGCAACAGGGCACAATTTCAGTTATCGGCGACAACGCCCTGGGTCTGAGCCTCGAAGATGACGTCGCCAGTGATGTATTGATCAGCGGCGCCATTACGGTTCAGGGTGAGAATGCGTCAGCTGTCACGATTGATGGGGATGTGTCTGGCAATGTGACGATTGAGAGTTCAATAAGCTCGACCGGCTTCACCAGCACCAGTTCTTCCAACTATATCGCGCCTGTATACATCGATGACGATACTGAAGCGGTGGAGGATCGCCGCGATGCCGACGACCTTTACAACAATGCGAACGGCGTCCGCATCACGGGCAGTCTCGGACAAGGCTTGTTGATCAATGGCGCGGTCGACGACTTCACATCCGAAGAGGATGAGGATGACGAAACAAAGGATACGGTCGACGATTTCGATGAGAATCGAACTGCTGGAAGAATCTACAGTTATGGTTCAGCCCCGGCGCTCGCCATCGAAGCCAACGCTGGCGAAAACGTAGTCTTCTCGAGCGTCGTAGAAACCGTTCGCGATACCACCGATGATGATGATGATGATGATGATGATGATGACGTAGATGAAGTACTCGCCACGTTTTCTTTTGATCAGGGTCTCATCAATCGTGGGACGATTTATGCCAGTGGCGTGAATATCGGGTTCGATGCGACGGCGCTCTCCATATCCGGATCAGAAGACGGAACCGGAACGGTTACAATTGATGGCGGCATCCTAAATTCCGGCACAATTCAAGGAACCGCCTACGAGGCTTCCGCCGTAGGTCTTCTGCTCGGCAACGGTACAGCAATCGGCACTCTCGAAAACTCCGGATCCATCGCCGCAACGACCTATACGTTAACGGACGACACCGCCAAAGCGTTGCTCATTTCCAATGGAAGTACGCTGGAAGCGATCCTGAATAGTGGATCCATCACCGCTTCATCAAATGGCTATGGTGGCGCAGCAACGGCGATCACCGATGAAAGTGATACGCTAAGATACATAACCAATACCGGCGCGATATCAGGCCTACTCATTTCAGACGGACGGGAAGATTCGGAAACAGGATCGTCCATCGCCATTGACCTGTCCGCACAAACGGCCGGCGCAGCCATTATCCAGTATCAGGAAACTCCCACTGAAGATGTGAACGGCGATGACGAAATCGATGAAGACGATGTGACCGAACCTACAATCTATGGCGACGTCCGGTTCGGAACCGGCGATGACATACTGCAAATTCTGGACGGGGGTCTGGCAGGCGACATCTACTTTGGTGCCGGCGCCGCAACTTTCGACCTATCGGATGCCGAGTTTCTGGGAGACACTTATTTCGAGGGCGACACACTCAGCCTGTATATCGAGGAGAGTGAGATCGAGGGAGATTTCGACTTCGGCTCTGCGAGTGGAACGATCGACTTCCTGTCTTCAACGTTGCTCACGGGCAATCTGACGAGCGGTGCTTACAGACTGGCCGCGACAATTTCAGATTCTGAAATTGTTCTGCTTGAAGACACGTCCTTGCAGCTTGCCTCCCTCTCCGTCACGGATGGCTCAACGCTTGAATTCGAAATAGATCCTCAGAACCTGCGGACCACAGCCTTTCTGTCAGTTTCGGGAACCGCAGCGCTGGGCAGCGATACTTTGGTACGCCCAACACTTACGTCATTCATCGACGGTGATTTTGCCGTCACACTGATCGAAGCGGGTACACTGATGTACGACGAGGAAACCGTTGAGTTATCGACCGAAAACATACCGTGGATATACAACGTATCACTGGAGACAGAGACGTCTGATACAGACAAACTCAATCTCGACTTTCGCCTCAAGACTGCCGAGGAACTCAGTCTCGACACGAACCAGTCCAGCGCCCTCTCCGCTATACTCAATGTTGCCACGAGTGACGATGATGTCGGATCTGCCATCACGCAGCTTTCGACCGAACATGACTTTCTAGAGGCCTACAATTTGCTGCTGCCTCAGCGCACTGATGCCGCAACGCGCTATCTGGAATCACAGTCGAACGCCGCTTTTGGCGCGCTGAGAAGCCATCTGGAGTTCACCCGCAGCTCCAGTGAATCCGGAAATGGTGCATGGGTGCAGGAAACCTATTCCCATGTCAGCTATGATGGGTCTGACGATGGGCCGGGATATGACGGCCGCGGCCTTGGCATCGCTCTGGGGTATGATCGCTCGCTGCTAGGCATAGATGCAATCGGCATCATGGGTACGATGAGCGACGGCAAGTTTGAGGAAAAAACTGGCGGCGAAAATCCTGTGACCATGAAAAGTCTGGGTGTCGGGGTGTATGCGACGGAGCAGATCGGGCGCGTAAACCTTCAGGCCGTTGGCCAGATCGCGAAGGTCGACCATTCCAGCTATAGAAAAATCGAGTTCGACGAGTATGTTTCAGAGGTCAGCGGCACATGGGACGGGATGACCACCGCGGCTTCACTCCTGGCATCAACCGAATTCGGCTCCGGGGCGTTCAGGATGACGCCATCAATTGGTCTGGACTACTTCAAACTTGATCAGGACGGATATTCAGAAACGGCTTCAAACGGATTGAACCTATGGGTCAGCGACGCCAGCACAGACCGTGTAACCGCTGATGCCGGACTCGGCTTTGCCTATGTCTGGCGGGAAGGCGCAGACTCGTCTCGCACGGGTCCGGCCTATACCAGTTACAACAATTCCAATCGCTACCGTCCCATGGTTCGGGCTGGATTGGATATTGGCTATCGCTCCACGTTGTCTTCGACACCTTACGAAGTCGACGCTGGATTTGTCGGCTATGAGGACAGTTTTACACTCAGCGCCACCGAGGTGTTTGAAGATGCCGCCACGGTGGGACTCTCGCTACTGGCGGGGTCCGAACTCCTGAAAATTCGGTTTGGCGTGGATGGTGAGTTTTCAACCGACGCAACCGCCCTGACGGCCAACGCCGCCGTCAAACTCCGCTTCTGATCTCTCAGACACCATTTCTCTCTCCTGGATGCCGACTTCATGAGCCACAAAAACAAAACACTCGCGCTCTCCCTGATCCTCTCTGCGCTCGCCGCTTCGCTGCAACCGACGGCGCTTGCGCAGGTGGGCGCAGAAGACAGTACAGGAAACATCGAAGCCATCATTATCAATGGCAACCAGCGGATCGAAGACCGAACCGTGATGTCCTACCTTCTAGTCGAACCTGGCTCACCTTTTGACGCGAACCGTATCGACCTTTCCCTCAAATCCCTCTTCGCAACCGGCCTCTTTGCTGATGCAAATTTTGACCGGGTCGGGAACCAGCTCATCATTACATTGGTCGAAAACCCAATTGTAAATCGGGTCATGATTGAAGGCAGCAAATCGCTCGGGGAAGAAAAGATCCGCGAAGAAATCCAGATATCGCCGCGCGGCGTATTCACCGCCGCTCGCGTGCAGGCAGACGTACAGCGCGTGATGGAACTCTACCGCCAATCCGGCCGGTTCGCGGCGAAAGTCACGCCCGAATATGTGCCGCTCGATCAGAACCGTGTGGATGTGGTCTTCTCGATTACAGAGGGACCTGTGTCTGGTGTACGAGCGATCAACTTCCTGGGAAATGAAACGTATTCAGACGACCGTCTTCGGTCGGAGATTGTCACCCGTCAGTCACGTTGGTGGCAGTTCTTCTCATCAAACGACAATTATGACCCAGGTCGCTTGGAATATGACCGCGAACTGCTGCGTCAGTTTTACCAGAACAAGGGGTATTACGACTTCCGCGTAGAGTCAGCCGTGGCAGAACTAACGCCTGATCAGAAGGATTTCTACATTACCTATACAATCGACGAGGGCGAGATTTATCGCTTCGGCGAGATCAATGTCGAAACCGAGCTGGAAAAGCTCAACACGGACGCCTTGAAAGCGTCACTGGTAGCGCGATCCGGTGACCTGTTCCGAGGCGACACAATTGAAAACTCAATTGATGGCCTGACCTATGTCGCCGGGATCGGAGGTTATGCCTTTATTGATGTGCGCCCTGAAATCTCCGCCGATCTCGAAACGCATACGGTCAACGTGACCTTTCATGTCAATGAAGGTCCGCGTGTTTACATCAACCGCATCAATATTGTCGGTAATACCCAAACGCTCGATCGCGTGATCCGGCGGGAATTGCGCGTGACTGAAGGTGATGCCTTCAACCGCATCTTGCTGGATCGCTCGCGCAACCGCGCACGGGCCCTTGGCTACTTCAAAGACGTCGAAGTTACTGAGGTTCCCACCGCGGATCCTGACCAAATTGACGTGAATGTAAAAGTCACTGAGCAGCCCACTGGTGAGATGAGCTTCTCGGCTGGCTTCTCATCCTCAGAATCTTTCCTCGTAGATGTGAGCGTGGCACAGCGCAATGTGCTCGGGCGCGGGCAATCCGCGTCTGCCCGCCTGTCTACATCCAGCCTGCAGCAAATTGTGGACTTGCAGTATACGGAGCCACGTTTCCTCGACCGTGACATGTCCGCAGGTGTGAGTGCGTTTGCTACCCGACTCGATTATTCTGACACCGATCTTGGCGGCTACACGACTGAATCTGTAGGTGTCAGCGGGCAGCTAGGTTTTCCCTTGTCAGACCGGCTGCAACTTGGCTTGAAATATACGTTGCAAAACGACAAGATCGACGTCGTCGATCAGAGCATCGTGATTGACTCCGACAGCGGCGAGCGCCTGACAACCGAATACACTGTTGATGACAATGACACTCCGGGAGACACAAGCGATGACATCGTGGGTGTCGCCTACCTCACCGCTGATGACCTGCCGTTGCCGGATGGCTCGCTGATCGTGGATGTCTGCGACGCGCGCTATCTCAACAGGTACACGCTTTGCTCCAGTGAACGATCAGAGATTTCCTCAATCGTCGGGTACAATCTCCTTCTCGACATGAAGAATGATCCTATAGAGCCCACTGGTGGTTTCGATCTCCTGTTTGGTCAAGACGTTGCAGGCCTCGGCGGAGACGTGAACTTCATTCGCACCAACGCTTCGATGAATATCTACCAGGGTATTGCGAAGGGCATAACAGCCAGTCTGCGTCTATCAGGTGGATATATCGAACCCTATGGCACCAGCGATGCCGAATCCGAATACGGACAGACCACCCCCCAAGGCGTGCGCATCAATAATCGCTTCTTCAAGGGCGGCAACAGCTTCCGCGGGTTCGACACGGCGGGCCTCGGGCCGCGCATTGTGCAGATTATCCAGAATGATGACGGCACAGAAACCGTAAAGCGTCTCAACGCGCTTGGCGGGAACGCATTCTATCAATCCAGCCTCGACATCTCGATGCCAAACTATCTGCCGGAAGAATACGGCATCAAGACGGGGCTGTTCCTAGAAGCGGGCGCGGTCGGCCTGTTGAGCGACATAGACAAGAGTGACCCGGTCGAGTTCACGGACACCTATGGCCGTGACGCTGTTCAGTTGATCGAAGATGACTTGTCGTTGCGTGCATCTACGGGCCTCAGCGTCTACTGGACCTCCCCTTTCGGCCCAATCCGCTTCGACTTCAGCCATATCCTCAAGAGCGAAGAGTATGACCGCACCGAATCCTTCCGTTTCAGCACCTCCACCCGGTTCTGACCACGTGTCAGCCAGCGGCCTTCAGGGGTAGGGTCAGCGTGACGAGCAGCCCCCCAGCAGGGGAGTTCGACAGTTCGATGTATCCACTATGGGCCTCGATCAGATTCTTCGCGATATGAAGTCCGAGCCCATGCCCACCGGTCTCGCGATTGCGTGACTGTTCCAATCGAACAAGAGGTTCGAATACACGCTCCAAAGCATCCTCCGGGATTCCCGGACCAGTGTCATGGATCGTCACAATAGCCTTGCTGGCTTGCTCACTGAGACAAACATGCGCCGTGTCTCCATAGCGCACCGCATTTTCAATCAAGTTGCGCAAGGCGCGTGTCAGTTCATCTGATCGACCCATGACAATCGGGCGTACATCGGTTTCATCGAACGAGACAGAGAGGCCCAGATCCCGCAAGTCTTCAATAAGGCTGTCGACCAACGAATACATGTCCAGCGGCTGGAAAGGCTCATCTGACTGGCCAGCCGTCGCCGCAGCAAGTGCGGCCTCAGTGATGCGCTCCAACTCCGCTAAAGCACGACTCATCCGCTCGCGCTCACTCGTATCTGACAGCATCTCGACTTTCAGTTTCAACGAGGTAATGGGTGTCCGCAAATCATGACCAATCGCTGCGAGCAACTGGCGCTGGCCAGCCACCGTGGTCTCGAGGCGGCGGCCCATGCGATTGAAAGCTCGCAGCGATTCACGCACGTCATACGGGCCCTCTTCAACCAGTGGTGCGTGTTTGTAATCCGCCGCAAGTGTGTCGGCAGCCTTGGCCATCTGCCGCAACGGATTAATCGCATTCAAAGCCGCCCAGATGCCGATCCCTACCATGAATACGACCAGAACGATCACCGGCAACAGCCCCGGTCCTGACCCTTTGGTCGTGATGTTTACAGTTCGCAGATTTGCCCAGACACCGTCTGAGACCATTAGTGAGACTGCGGCTCGCTGCTGCGTACCGGGGTATGGGCGGCTAGAAGGTCTTGGGCCGCCTCCCGGTGGCGGCCTGGGAGCGCCTGACAGATTATCCGAGTATCGATCTGGTCGATTTGGACGGCCGCCAAAATCGTCCGGGCGATGATTGGGGATGCCGGTTAAGGAAATACCGATTGGTGTATTCGCGGCCAGCCCCAATCGCTCCAGCATCCGATCTGCCAAAACCCAATTAAATGGTTCAACATTCGGGAATTCGGAAAGCATGTATTCGTCCACGCTTAGCCGCTTCAGCTCCTGCTCGGAGAGTGTCTCGGGCCAACCGTCAGCCTGCAGCTCTTCCAAGGCGATCGCTGCCACATGAAGTGCCGTGCGCGGCTGCAATTTCTGTGAGGACATCTCGAACTGAACCAGAAGGTAAACCACGAGAAACGTCGATAGAAGTGCGGCGGACACCAGAATTACAATCCGTGCAAGAAGCGTATCAAACCTTGCCAGCATCACAGTTTCTTCACATCAGCTGCGAAAACATATCCTCCGCCCCAAACGGTCTGGACAATATCCGGGTTCTTGGGGTCCCGTTCGATCTTTTTCCGGAATCGACTCACCTGACTGTCGACACTGCGGTCGAACACATCTGCACCTTCGGCATGAGACAGTTCCACGATCCGCTCGCGCGACAGCACGATCTGTGGTCGGGCTATAAAGATCATCAATAATTGGAATTCGCCAGTGCTTAAGGAGACGATCACGCCATCATCGCGGGTCATTGTGCGTTTCGCGGTGTCAAGCGTCCAACGGTCAAACTCAAAATAGCGCGTTTTCTCAGGCGTCATTTCTCTTTCGCGACCATTCGCGCGCCGCAGGACAGACCGCACCCGCGCAAGCAGCTCACGCGGGTTGAATGGCTTGCAAACATAGTCATCTGCACCGACTTCCAAACCGACAATCCGGTCAATCTCATCTGTTCTCGCGCTGATGAAAACGATCGGAATTGCGGTAAGCCGAACGATCGAGCGACAAAGACTGATTCCGTCCTCGCCCGGCATCATTACGTCGAGCAGGATCAGGTCCGGTTCTTCGGAATGAATTGCCCGGCGCGCAGCAGGTGCATTCTCGGCCGTCGACACGCGATAGCCATTTTCCGTTAGATAAGATTTCAAATCTTCCCGAATATCGCGCTCATCATCAATGACAAGAATGTGTTCGGGTGTTGTGGTCTCTGGATCAGGCATCTCCACAGTCTCCTGAATATGTGTCGTCGATCTGATGATTACAAATAGGATAAACTTGTTGCCAAGGTGTGTCGTGACTGCAGTTAAACCGCGCTTTGAACGCCGCCGCAGCAGGTCACTCTGAATGGCGGATGTTGCAGCTGAAAACCCATACCTTTCAAGCCTGTAATGTCATGTTGCAGCCTGACATATATTGCCATCACTTTCCTCTTAACTGGCATATCCTCTCAACATGGCTGAGGCATCTTGTTCTCATCGACGCAGGGAAACTTCCCGGCACTTCGTCCCCAGAGACTGCATCAAGAGCGCCCAATATGTCTAACTCCACCCCCTTTTCCGTTCGCTCTGAAGAGAAAGTCTCGATCTCAAACACCGAAATCATCGCATCCACCAGGACAGTCCCCGTCCGCCCCTTGAACACCGAGCCTCCCTTTGGGTGCCAAGACCGATGCGATGAGAGGGAGGTGTCACACCCCCCCTACGTCTCACCCTGTGACACCTCCCTCACCCCCTCTTCCTCCCGTCGCAAACGACTGTCAGGAATAATGAAAGCCACCGTCCTGATGGTTGCTGGAATGTCCTTGGTGGCCGCATGCACATCCTCCCCGCGCAAGGGGCTAGGTGCCAGCGGTCGCGATGGCGGAGACCGCGCACGCCCGGCTCGGTCGCAAGGCCTGTCTGCCCCACCAGTGGCACTACTCTTCGTCAGCATGGACAGTAATCACGATCACTTCGTATCACACGAAGAAGTTGATAATGGTATTGATCGCGAATGGCGCGCCTTGGCTGGGCCCAATCCGGTACATCAATCTGCGGTGCAGATGTCAAATTGGGCAGCTGAGACCCTTGGCAACCTGAATGCGCTCCCCAGCCCTATTGCCTTCGACAGCAATCTTGACGGAGCCATCACGGCCTCAGAATTCCGAATACGGCTAATCGATACGTTCGATCGGATCGATAAAAACCAAGATGGGCTTCTATCACGCGCAGAACTTCTGACAGCGCCGCGCGCAGTCGATTCCAGCGAACCCACCATGCCGCAAGATAGCCAGCGCCGCGGTCCTCCGCCCGGACGCCGGCAATAGTCCCAAGTGCCTATCACGAGACCCTCGGCACTTACCCGGACACCAGCCCTCCCGCCAGCGGCCAACAAGCCCGAAGCGTATCCGAAAGAGCAAGTGTTCCAGCCTGGCCCGAGCCTGGCAAGTCTGTGGGCCAACGCAGGCCTTATTCGAACCGATATAACACGTGGCTTCAATGGCTTCTCAGGAGAGGCGTATGGCGCGCCTCTCGACTTGCACTTGCGCCTGCAATCTCTATCCACAGATCAACAGCCGCTTTCCCGTTATGCGGTGTATGTCTGGCACACCGACGCAGCTGGCGAGTACTCTGTCTTCAATCGCCTGGATACAAACTATCTACGTGGTATAGGGATCACAGGCCAACGAGGACGCGTAAACTTTCGGACTGTGTACCCAGGCACTTATCGAGGACGTCCGCCACATATCCATTTCGAGGTCTATCGCAGCCTCGATACTCTGAGGTTGGGAGTGGCGCCATTGATACGGTCCAGCATCCTGTTTCCCGACATGGTTTCCCGATCCGTCTATACTCGGGACCCGGCCTATGCCGATAGCTTGGACAAGTATGCGGCGCTAAGATTCCAGCTCCCGGTGCTGAACCCAACCGGTGACAAGCGCGCCGTGCAGCTGGCGAGTACGAGTGCCTCCAGCAACTCCACTCTCAGAGCCAGCTTGGACATATTCATCAATGCGGAAGAATGAACCGCGATATCGTTGTGGTTTCGCTCTACTCCACAGGAAGGTCATCACTTGCAAGAATCTTCGTGATGATCGGCTTCATCATTTCGATGAATTGCGGACGTTCATGCTCGGGATGCCTCAGCGTGCGGGCCGGAATGCCGCCAAACAAGGTAAACAACATCTCCGTCCGCAAAACAGGCGTTGTAATTCCGGCATTCTCCAGGACGCCACAAAACTCTTCCCGTATTTCACGATCATAGTTCTGCAAGATCTCGGCAACCGACGGATTTCTCTGCGCCTCAGCAAGAATCTCGAAATTCAAAACCGTTCGGAACGGGTCCTGATGCTTGATAATAATGTCGATGACGAGTGGAGCGATTTGATCTCGGATTTCAGTGCCGCTCAGATTACGGAAGTCTTCCATTCTGTCTTTTTGGCGCAACAATTCGCGCTCCACCACAGCCTCTATCAACAAATCCTTGGACGCAAAGTAATGATACAGATGGCCAACACTGATGCCACATTCTTTGGCGATCCCGGAAATGCCCGCGCCATGGAATCCCTTCTCAACGAAGTGAATCTCAGCGCAGTCCAGAATTTCGGCAACGCGGCTCTCTCGTTTCGCGGCCGTCTTCGATTTGCTCATAACTGTCATGCAGAAAAACACCCAAATTCCACTATGCCCTCTCCTTGACATGTTGCACCGCAACACTAGATAGAGCGTTCATTCTATATTTGTTATATTGAAGCCAATCGGCTCGTCAAGGAATCCTCATGGAAGTTCTAAGAAAAAGTATTTCGGCCGCGACCTTGTCCGTCGCCTTCCTGCTGACGGCCTGTGGCAACGAAGGCAGTACAGTAGAGGTTCCGCAACAGCCAGCTCCAGTTGTAAAGACTCTCACGACCGAACTCGTATCGGTCCCCAACGCCGTCGAGTTGACTGGACGCGCGCGGGCCCACGCCGAAGCGGAGATCCGCCCGCAGGTCACCGGCATCATCAAGGAGCGGCTGTTCAAGGAAGGCGACCTCGTCTCGCGTGGACAAGCGCTCTATCAGATTGATGCAGACGAGTATGCCGCAGATGTGCGAAGTGCCGAGGCCGCATTGGCGCGTGCCCAGGCTTCTGCAAATGTCGCAAAGGAAACCGCCAAGCGGTTCGCCGACCTCGCAAAGATCAACGCTGTCAGCCAGCAGGAATATGATCAGGCCGCGGCTACGGCCCAGGAAGCAGAAGCCGATATTGCGCTTCAAAAGGCTGCTCTGGACCGCGCACGCATCGATCTTGCCCGCACCAGGATTTCTTCCCCCATCGCCGGACGCATTGGTCGATCATCGGTCACACAAGGCGCGCTCGTCACTCAAAACCAGACTGAAACACTCGCCAACGTGCTTCAAATCGATCCGATCTATGTGGACCTTACCGTTTCCAGCAATCGCGTCCTCAACATGCGCCGCCAGATTGCGTCCGGGCGGGTTGCCTCCAAGAGAATCGACACGGTGCCAGTGAACATCATCCTCAGCGACGATACGACGTATCCCCTGCAAGGTGAGCTCGAATTCAGCGAAATCAATGTCGACGAAAGTGCCGGCACAGTAGCGGTACGTGCGCTCGTGCCAAACCCGGATGGTATTATCCTGCCGGGCATGTTCGTCCGCGCAAACTTCGTTGCCGGCATGTACGAAAATGTCATTACGCTGCCGCAATCGGTCGTCTCGCGGACCCCAACGGGCGAAGCCTCCGTCATGGTCGTCAAAGATGACAACACTATTGAGCAGCGCGCCATCCAGGTCGAGCAATACAACGACAATTCATGGATTGTGCTGGACGGCTTGGAAGAAGGCGAAAGAGTCGCCGTTTCAAATCTTCAAAACCTGCGTGCAG
This sequence comes from Hyphomonas sp. UBA4494, assembly GCF_002388935.1. Lineage (NCBI taxonomy): Bacteria > Pseudomonadati > Pseudomonadota > Alphaproteobacteria > Hyphomonadales > Hyphomonadaceae > Hyphomonas > Hyphomonas sp. UBA4494. The sequence goes on along the minus strand of NZ_DGNK01000003.1, from coordinate 218,680 downwards.
GTGTGACAGTTGATCCGATTTCCAACGCAGCACAAATATCCGCCGCCCGCGAATCGCGCAGCGAACTGAACTAGCGAACCCTGGACACTCGACATGGCTAAATTCTTTATCGACCGCCCGGTGTTTGCCTGGGTGATTGCAATCATCATCATGCTTGCAGGCGGCATGGCGCTGCGCGCGCTTCCAATCGCTCAGTATCCGGATATCGCGCCCACAACGGTCAGCATTTCAGCGAACTATCCGGGGGCATCCGCCGAAGCAGTCGAGAATGCGGTGACGCAAGTCATCGAACAGCAACTCACCGGCCTTGATGGACTCGACTACATATCGTCGTCCTCGAGTTCCAACGGTTCAATGTCGATTACGTTATCCTTTGAGCCCGGCACAGATGCCGATATTGCCCAGGTTCAAACCCAAAACAAAATCTCGCTCGCGACACCGCTTCTGCCGGAAGAAGTGCAGCGTCAGGGCGTGACCGTGAGCAAGGCAAGCGGCAGCTTCCTGCTGGTAACAGCATTTTATTCTCCAAACAGCACACTCAACCAGGTCGACATCGGCGACTTTGTTCGCTCCACCATCTATGACACAATCAGCCGCATCGACGGTGTCGGTAGCGTTCAGGTGTTCGGATCGCAGTACGCAATGCGTATCTGGCTAGAGCCTGAAAAGCTGGCGCAATACCAACTTACTCCGTCTGACGTCACGCAGGCTATCCAGGCCCAGAACGCACAGGTCGCCACTGGCGCACTAGGCGGAACTCCTTCAGTGCCAGGCCAGGAGATCAACGTCACCGTGACGCTTCAATCCCTGTTGTCGACTCCAGAGCAATTCGAGAAGCTGCTGATCCGCACAACGCCTGCGGGTGGATCCGTCCGGCTGGAAGATGTCGCACGAGTCGAACTCGGCGCCCAGGATTATTCAACCATCGCCCGCTTCAATGGCAAGCCGGCAACGGGTGTGGCAATCTCCTTGGCGACGGGCGCAAACGCGCTCGAAACGGCGGAGCGAGTCAAGGAAGCCGTCCGGAACATGTCGCCATCCTTTCCTGCCGATCTCGAGTACCAATTCCCCGTTGACTCGACACCCTTCATCGAAACCTCGATCCACGAAGTTCAGAAAACGCTGTATGAAGCGATTGTCCTCGTATTTGTCGTTATCCTGATCTTCCTGCAAAGCTTCCGTGCGTCGTTGATCCCGATCATTGCGGTTCCAGTTGTCTTGCTCGGCACGTTCGCCGTGCTCCTCCTGTTCGGCATGTCCATCAACACACTCACCATGTTCGCCATGGTGCTGGCCATCGGTCTCCTCGTGGACGATGCCATCGTAGTGGTGGAGAATGTTGAACGGGTCATGCATGAAGACGGCCTCTCCCCCTATGATGCCACCGTTAAATCCATGCAGCAGATCACTGGAGCCCTGGTGGGTATTGCCGTGGTCCTATCCGCTGTCTTCGTGCCTATGGCCTTTTTCCCGGGATCTGCCGGCATTATCTATCGCCAGTTTTCGGTTACGATCGTATCTGCCATGGCGCTGTCCGTACTAATTGCGGTGGTCTTGTCACCGGCCTTGTGCGCCACACTATTAAAGCCATCCTCCGGGAACGGAAAGTCATGGTACATGACCCCGGCGCGCGCATTCAATTCCGGCTTTGACAAACTCACCAATGCATATGAAGGCGCGGTCACACGGATCATTCGCCGCAGATGGATCATGCTTGCCACCTTCGCGGTAATCATGGCGGTCACCGGCCTATTGTTTGTACGCCTGCCCACGGCATTCCTGCCCGACGAAGACCAGGGCACATTGATGACCATTGTCCAGTTGCCTGAAAGCGCAACCCTGGAGCGGACTGCTGCCGTGATGGATGATGTGCGGAAGTATTATGCTGCGAATGAAGAAGACAATATCATGGGCCTGTTCACCGTCGCTGGCTTCAGCGTTGTCGGTCAGGGCCAGAACAATGGCATGGCCTTCGCGGCTATGAATGATTGGTCTGAACGGCCGGGTCCTGAAAACTCTGTCCAGTCTATCGCAGGCCGTGCTTTTGGCGGTCTGTCCCAAATCGACGAAGCCCGGATTTTCCCGATCGTTCCCCCGCCTATTCGGGAGATGGGCAATTCGAACGGCTTTGATCTCTACATTCAGAACACAGGCGGACTTACCCACGCTGAATTTGTGGATGCCCGGAACCAACTTCTCGGCATGGCCTCTCAGGATCCGCGCCTGATGGGCGTCCGCCCGAATGGCAGCGAAGATGGTCCACAGTTCAAGATGAATCTCGACTACCAGAAAGCTCAAGCTCTCGGCGTGTCTGTTGCCGATGCCACAAGTGTCCTGTCCGTGGCCTTCGGGGGAAGCTATGTGAATGACTTCATCGACCGGGGCCGTATCAAGCGTGTCTATGTTCAGGGGGATACGGAAGACCGTATGCAACCGGAAGACATTTCCAAGTGGCACGTGCGCACCTCGTCCGGCGAGATGACTCCGCTCGACGAGATCGTGTCCGGCGAATGGTCATATGGTTCTCCTCAGCTCCAGAGATTTGGCGGCGTACCCGCAATCAATATTCAGGGATCTCCGGCAGGGGGCGAAAGTTCCGGTGTAGCCATGCAGATCATGGAAGACATGGTCAGCCAGTTGCCTGGCAACATCTCTCTTGAATGGAGCGGGCTCAGCCGTCAGGAGCGCCAAGCTGGCAACCAGGCAACGATGCTTTACATTCTCTCCCTTCTCTTCGTATTCCTCTGCCTAGCTGCTCTTTATGAAAGCTGGACGATTCCAGTCTCGGTCCTGCTGGTCGCCCCGCTTGGCGTTACGGGCGCTGTATCTGCGGCAAACCTCTTTGGTCTCGCTAATGACGTCTTCTTCCAGGTCGGCCTCTTGATGACTGTTGGTCTCGCCTCCAAGAACGCGATCCTGGTCGTTGAGTTCGCGCGGACCCTCGAAGATCAAGGCAAGGATGTTGTCACGGCAACCATCGAAGCCGTACGACAGCGCATTCGTCCCGTCTTGATGACGTCGTTTGCTTTCGGCTTTGGTGTCTTGCCATTGGCCCTCAGTACCGGCGCAGGCTCAGAAAGCCGTAATGCAATGGGCTGGATCATGGTGGGCGGCGTTATAGCCGCCATGACCTTCAGCCTGCTGTTCGCCCCTCTCTTCTATGTTCTAGTTCGCCAGGTTACGACACGCCTGCGCGGTCAACGCCCTGCCGCATCCGGAGATCAAGCATGAGCCGTCAAAAATATCTCGCCGCCCCGCTCAGTGCGCTTGTCCTGACCGGCTGCGTCAATCTGGCGCCAGACTATGAGCGCCCGACAGCGCCCGTGCCCACCGAGCTTCCCGTTTCGGAGCCTTCGGTGAGTGGAGTCTCGACACTCACATGGCAAGATATTGTTCAGTCGGATGAGTTGCGTACACTGATCGATCTGTCGCTGGACCAGAACCGCGACCTGCGAACTGTCGCCGCGACTGTCGAGGTGGCACGTGCGAACCTCGTCACGTCCCGGTCAGGTTTCTGGCCGACCTTCACCGGGTCCGGTAGCGCGCAGATGGGCGACACCTTTCGGGAAGACGCAACATATTCGTCTTCCTTCGGTGACAGCACTTCGGCGCAAATAGGGGTCTCTGCCTGGGAACTCGATTTCTTCGGGCGTATCCGGAACACCAATGACGCCGCCCTGCAGACCTATCTGGCGAGTGTCGAAGGCGAACGCGCCACCAAGATTTCCCTTGTGGCATCTGTCGCGGAAGCGTGGCTCCAACTCGCCGCAGACCAGGAATTGCTGAGACTGGCCGAACAGACGGCGAGCAGTCAGAATGAAAGCCTGGACCTCACACAGGCTCTGTTCGATGCAGGCACTGCCAGCGAAATTGACTTGCGTCGCGCGTCCGCATCTGTTGCGTCAGCCCAGGCACAAGCGGCAGAATTCCGGGCAACTGTCCGCCGAGACCTGAATACCCTGCGCTATCTGGTGGGAACAGACTTGCCACCGTCCATTGAAGCGCACGTCGAACTGACCCCATCTCCCGTTGTGCTGGACCTGCCGGTTGGCCAAACTTCCTCAGTTTTGTTGCGCCGCCCGGATGTCATTCAGGCAGAACGCAATCTGTTGGCGGCCAATGCCAATATAGGCGCCGCGCGCGCTGCCTATTTCCCATCTGTCTCCCTGACCGGCGGTGCGGGCGTGGTCGGCGGCGACCTGGCGGATCTGTTTGAAGGCGAGTATGCGACGGGCTGGACTTTTACGCCGAGCGTTTCGGTGCCCATCTTCGACTTCGGCACGAGACGCGGAAATCTGGACGCAGCCCGCGCGAATGCCGACGGGGCCCTCGCGACCTATGAAGGCACCATTCAGCAGGCCTTCCGCGAAGTTGCAAACGCCCTTGCCATATCCGAGACAATCTCCAGCAGACTGGATGCTCTGGAACAGCTTGCTGACGACACAGGCGTCACCTTCTATCTGTCGCAAGAGCGCTTCAAATCAGGCCTTGATGATTATCTGACGGTGCTGGATGCCCAGCGTGAAAACTACAATGCTCAGCAACAACTCATTCTCGCCAACCTGGATCGCGGCCTGAATAGTCTTGCCCTTTACCGCGCGCTGGCGGTCTGGGATGCTTCTCTGGATGAGGCTCCCGGGGATTAAGCTCGCTGACGCCCCACAGGCACGAGAAATATAATTCGAAAAATGTTTTGTATGCTGAAACAAAACATACAAAACCTCTGGACATGAAGGCATACTATATACGATATCCGCGAAATTCAGGTAACCTTACCCTCCGGGAGTCATGAGCATGCAGATCGGCGTTCCAAAAGAGATCAAGAACAATGAGTTTCGGGTCGGCCTTACGCCGGAGAGCGTCAGCGAATTTACCGCGCGCGGGCACAAGGTACTGGTGGAAACGCAAGCAGGCATGGGCATCGGCGCAACAGACGATGCGTATCGCGTCGTCGGCGCGGAGATCGCGGAGACAGCCGCAGATGTGTTCGCCACTTGCGAGATGATCATCAAAGTGAAGGAGCCGCTGGCACCCGAACGCACACAATTGCGGCCCGGCCAGATCCTGTTCACCTATCTCCATCTGGCTCCAGATCCGGAACAGACGCAGGATCTGATGAAATCCGGCGCGACGTGTATCGCCTATGAAACCGTGACCGACCGCACCGGCGGTCTGCCCCTGCTCAAACCGATGAGCCAGGTTGCCGGACGTCTCGCCGTTCAGGCCGGGGCCTCGGCCCTGGAAAAAGCAAAGGGCGGCCGCGGCGTGCTGATTGGCGGCGTGCCGGGCGTACACGCCAGCCGGGTCGTGATCATTGGTGGCGGCGTGGTCGGCTTCAATGCGGCACAGATGGCCGTCGGCATGCATGCGGACGTTACCATCCTCGACCGCAATCCGGATGTGCTCGAACGCCTCGCCACGCATTTCGAGGCTGGCGCGAACACAGTTTATTCGACCCGGGCAACGCTGGAACAGGAAATTGCCCAGGCCGATCTCGTAATCGGCGCGGTGCTCGTCCCCGGTTCTGCAGCGCCGAAACTCATCACGCGCGAAATGTTGTCTATCATGCAGCCCGGCGCAGTGATGGTGGATGTTGCAATCGACCAGGGTGGTTGTTTCGAAACCTCCCATCCGACCACGCATGATGCTCCAACTTATGTGGTCGATGACATCGTTCACTATTGCGTGGCGAACATGCCCGGCGCCGTAGCACGCACATCCACCTACGCGCTCAACAATGCGACTTTGCCCCATGCTTTGCGAATCGCTGACAAGGGTTGGAAGGCCGCACTCAAGTCGGACCCGCACCTGGCAGCAGGCCTCAACGTCTGGGATGGCAAAGTTACGTGCGAAGCTGTCGCGGAAAGCCTGGAACTAGAGCTAACGCCATTGGCGGAAGCGCTCGCCTAGCGTTCGGGAAAAGCGAGTCAATTGGTGAGTAGTTCTGCTCGCAATTCGGCGCAGCCCGCAGGCAGTTCAGCATCGAACATCGTGGTCTCAAACGCTGATACCGGTTGGAACAGGCGCAGGCTGTTGGTCAGGAAAACCCTGTCTGCGGATCGAAGGTTATCAAGCGAGATCGACCGCTCCGAAACGGCGAAATCGCCAACACGCCCCCTACCCAAAATCCAGTTCCGCATCACACCGGGCAGAGCGCCATCCCCAACGGGCGGCGTGAAGATAGCTCCATCCATCTGCACGAACACATTCGCCACACTGGCACAGGCAAGATGCCCAGCGGGCGAGAAAAAGAACGCTTCAACAAAACCAGCTTGAACTGCCGCGCGCAATGCAACGATATTGTCTGTGTAGGACAAGGTCTTGTAGCGAGCCGTGATGGAAGTTGGATTGCGCAGGATCGTGCTTTTGTGCACTCGCACAGCATCTGGCGTCAGACTCACACTATATTCTGAAACACGCGCGATGAGGGTCGGCGAAGCCGCCATATCATCCGCGAGCCCGCGAACCCCAGCGCCGCGTGTGACCGTGATACGCAATGCACCCGACGCAGAGTCCTCAATCGCCGTATCCATGGCACGAGCAACGGCCTTGCGCTCAAGATCAATGCCCAGTGCAGCAGCACCTTCGATCAAGCGGTCCAAGTGTGCATCGCGCAGAATGACGCGTCCATCGTTGACGAGCGACGTATCGAACACGCCATCTGCCAACAACAAGCCGCGGTCCCGCAGGTCAAACAGTTCGGACTGGTCAGACAAGGCAGACGGCTGAGACAAGATCATTACGGTTTCCAGTTCTTCGCGAGCTGTACAAAATTCCTGATCAGCTCAGCGCCATGCTCGGTAAGCACAGACTCTGGGTGAAACTGGACACTGAATAGCGGAAAGTATGTGTGTGACAGCGCCATAATGTCTCCCTCCGCAGATACCGCATCAATTTGAAATTGGTCCGGCAAATCATCAAATGTTGCCACGAGAGAATTGTACAGACCGACATCAAAAGCGCGGGGCAAGCCAGCAAACAAGGCTCCGCCCTGCACTGACAACGTCGTGGTGCGTCCATGGCGGGGAAAATTGGACCTGACAATCTTGCCCCCATAAACCTGCGCGATCGCCTGGTGCCCAAGACACACTCCGAGAACTGGCAGCTTCCCAGCGAAGTACTGAACTGCTTCCAAGCAGATCCCTGCCTCATTCGGTGTACATGGTCCCGGCGACAGGACGAGCGCTTGAGGCGCAAGATCGGTGATTTCATGGAGAGTAATCTGGTCACTATCAACGACCGTCACATCCGCGCCTTCGCATGTCAGATAGCGCGCGAGATTATGAACGAAACTGTCGCGATTGTTGAGCACGAGGATCATGCCTTCTTCCCCACCCGGAACAGGGACGGCGCGATTCGCTCTGCCTTCAGCTCTGACTCTGCCAGCTCGCCAACCGGGTCCGACATCAAAGTGATACCCCCGCCGGCCAACAGCGTGCTCTCTGTCGGCAAATGATCAATCGTGCGGATCAGGATGTTGAAATCCAATGCACCATCAAAACCGACATACCCAATAGATCCGCAATACGCGCCACGAGGACGTTGCTCCAGTTCGTCAATGATTTCCATCGCGCGCAATTTCGGCGCGCCTGTGATGGATCCACCGGGAAACACTGCCTTGAACAGGTCAATGCCATCCTTGTCGTCCGACAAGTCGCCCTCAATGGTCGAGACGAGGTGATGAAGATTGGAGAATGTCTCCAAGCGGCAAAGCGATGTCACTTCAACCGATTCAGGTTCGCACACGATGGACAAATCATTCCGTAGAAGGTCAGTTATCATGATATTCTCGGCGCGGTCCTTCTCAGAGGCCAACAGGCCTGCCTGCGCCAGATCGTCCTCGATCAGGTCAGCCTCGCGTCTGACGGTTCCCTTGATCGGCTCCGCCACGACTCGCCCCGTAGCCGAAGCGGAGATCAAGCGCTCTGGCGATGCGCTTGCCAGAACACGCCCTTGAAAATGGCCGAACGCCGCGAAGGGCGCAGGCGTCCGCTCGCGCATCTGCAGGTAGTTGGAAAAAGCCGATGACACGTCGCAATGCGATGCCACCCAATTCTGCGCAATGTTGGCCTGATAAATGTCGCCATCCAGAATATAATCCTGTGTACGCTTTACGGTCGCAATATAATCAATAGCCTGATCCGGGCGTGACCAGCCCAATGGCACGTCGACATCCGGGGCACGCCGCGTGTCGCCCAGACGGGTCAGCACCTCCGCAATCTTCGCATCTGCCAGCGCGTCATCCTCTTCTGCGTTCGCCGCCCTCAGCCCGGCCGACATGACCCAGGTCTTCTGACCCTCAAGGTCGAATGCCAGCAACGTGTCGTACAAGTTGAATTCGATCAAATCAGAGCGCGGCACGTGTCGCGACTCGAATCGCTCAAGGAAGAGTGGCGCAGCGTCATAGGAAACATAGCCCGCCGCGCCGCCTTGGAAAGGGGGACCTTCCGCAATGCGCTGCCGTTCGGTGCTGCGTATCCAGGCCCTTACTTCGTCCGCCCTGTCTGCGAAGCCATCCTCACCGCGTGACAACTCCTCCGCACGAACCTGCAAAGTCGCGATTGGTGCAATGCAGAGATATGACCAGCGTGATGAAGGGTGATCGGTATCCGCGCTATCGAGCCAGAGGGTTGCCGCATCGCCATAGAAAAGTGTGGCGGCCCGGACGGGATCACATGAGTCTAGAAGAGCGTAGCGCATTCAGGGCCTGATCAGGAAACGTATACGTCTTGGCTAGACCAACAGGTCCGCTGCAAGTCAATCACATACAAGCATTGAGAATGACTTGCAGACGCATATTCGCGCGTGTTAGGAGGCGGAACTCCACCAGACCGCGCCCAACTTCAGACGGCGCAATACAGATAATGAGCCCTGACGGAATGAGCCTCTCCCAGACCGCCCCCGCAAAACGCGCATCCTTGAAAATGTTCATCAAGCGTCAGGTGCGAACCGTTCACTGGATGTCTGGCGCGCTCTGTCTTGTCGGCATGATGCTGTTCGCGGCGACTGGCATTACGCTCAATCATGCCAGCGATCTTACCTCAAAGCCAAGAACCATCGAAGGCGAGAGCATCCTGCCAGGCGAGCTGGTCACGCTACTTGATGAACATGCGAAGACTGGCGCCGAGTCCGGCCTGCCCGCCGAGGTCGCGACCTATCTCAAATCTGAGACGAGCTTTGATACAACAGGCCGCCCGGTCGAATGGACCGATTTTGACGCGTATATCACCCTGCCCCGGCCCGGTGGAGATGCCTGGATCAGCATTGACCGTGAGACCGGCGAAGTCATGTTCGAAAAAACCAGTCGCGGCGCGGTCGCCTATCTCAACGACTTGCACAAGGGCCGAAATACTGGCTTCGCCTGGACATTGTTTCTCGACCTGTTCGCCATTGCAGTTGTCTTGTTTTGTGCGTCTGGGCTCTGGTTGCTGCAGATGCATTCCACGCGCCGCCCCAGCACATGGCCACTTACGATTGCGGGCTTTGCCTTGCCGATCCTGCTGCTTCTTGTTTTCACACATACCTGACGGCTGACACACAGATATCCGTCGCCAGCGTCAGCACTGCTCCACAGATCTTTCTGCTACGGCTTGGCCAACCTCGTCCTGGATAATCCATTACAGGACAAGTCCGTCAGAAACCGCCACTGTACCTGTTGAAATCCTTTCTGCTCGACGGAGTCAGTTGACTCAATGTGATAAGAACAAATAATGAACAAATGGCCTCAATCCCATCTTCCCTGAAGGACGCGTTTCATAGCTTCCCGCCTCAGCAGCAGCCGAGCATGTCTTTTCCACTCGGTCTGGGAGAGGCAGGTGTCCATGAGATCTGCGAGGCCTCATACGGGGACTTTCCGGCGATGACCGGCTTTGCGCTCGCGGCACGCACACGTCGCAAGGGCCCTGTTATCTGGATCCGCCAGTCCAGCCTGAAACAGGCCCATGGTGCCCTCCTCCAGGCTGGCTGCCGAGAAGTCGCCCCAGACCTGCCCCCAAGCCTGAACATCACCCCGCGCAAGCCTGCAGAAGCTCTCTGGGCCACCGAAGAAGCCATCCGCTCCGGTGTGGCCTCACTGGTGATTGCAGAATTGGAGGATGCCAGTTTCACCGCCTCGCGCCGTCTCGCACTTGTATCCGGGCGGCATGGCACGCCGGTCATCCTGTTGATGCCCTATACGCGGGACGGCGCCACCGCTGCCAATGCCCGGTGGCGTCTTTCCCCCCGTCCCTCATCCCCCAACCGTTATGACACGCATGCCCCCGGAGCGCTCCGCTGGAAGGCTGTGCTCGAACGGTCCCGCCAGGCCCCGCACATGGCAGGGCAATCCTTTGATCTGGAACTTGACGATGAAACGCTATCTTTGCGTGTGGTTTCCGGACTGGCCGCTGACCCGGCTCCGGCGCGCTCGCCGCGGCCTCAGGACCGGATCGGCCCGCCCGGCCTCCGGCAAACCGCCTGATCCCCACCTGCCCTTTGCCCTGCTTGAAAACAGCACCAAGGGTCTGCGCATCGCCGCTGCCAATGACCCTGCCCGTCAGCTTGGCATAACAGAGGGGTTGGTCTTCACCGATGCACGGGCCCGCGTGCCCAACCTTGTTACCGAGGACATGGACCCGGTCGCCGACATCCGTGCTCTGTCCGCACTTGGCGACTGGATGATCCGTTTTACGCCGCTGATCGCGATCGATGGCACTGACGGCCTCATCCTGGAGACCACGGGGTGCGAACACCTCTATGGCGGCGAACTGGCCATGATGGAGACACTATCCGATCTGCTGGAGCGCAATGCCATCCCGCACAGGCTGGGCCTTGCCGGCACGCCGGGCGCAGCCTCCGCTCTGTCCCGTGCCGCGCCGGGCACCTGCCTGAAAGAAGGCGAAGAACAGGCTGGCCTTGCCGAACTTCCCGTCGCAGCCCTGCGCCTGTCGCCTGACGCCGAAACCCTGCTGCGCCGCTTCGGCCTCACGCGGATCGGCCAGCTTTACGGCATCGATCGTAAAGCTCTGGGGCGGCGCTTCCAGTCAAGATCCGCCGCCGATGCGGTACTCCTAAGGCTCGACCAGGCCCTGGGCCTGCGCCATGAACCACTGGCGCCCCTGCGTCCCCTGCCGATCCGATCCGCCCGGTTGAACTGTCCGGAACCGATTGCCACCAGCGAAGCCATCGGAATTGGCCTCGAACAACTGGCGCAGGATCTGTGTGAGGCCCTCGGTGCGGCTGGTCTCGGCGCGCGGCACTTTCTGCTCATGGCTTTCAAGTCTGACGGTACACGCGCTGAACTGGAAGTGAAGACGGCCCGCCCTGCGCGTGAGCCGAAACACATTCTCCGCCTGTTTCGTGAACGGATCGTTTCGATTGACCCCGGCTTTGGTATCGACCTGCTTCTGCTCGAAGCCCATCGCACGGACAGGATGGAGACCAGCCCCATGGCGCTGTCGGGCGACCTCGCCTCGACGGACATGAACACTGCCGCCCTGTCCGCGCTGGCCGACCGGATCATGGCCCGGCTGGGCGAACACACCGTAAGCCTTGTCCAACCACGAGAGAGTCATGTGCCGGAACGCGCCGAACGGCAAGTGCAGTTCATCGGCGATGTCCCGGTCCTCGCCACCCACAGCACGGCTGCCGGACCGCGCCCCATTCGCCTCCTGTCCTCACCGGAACGCATCACAGTCATGGCCGAAGTGCCGGACGGCCCGCCGCTGCGCTTCATCTGGCGTCGCGTGCCGCGTACAGTGACGCGGGCCGACGGACCTGAACGGATCGCTCCGGAATGGTGGACCCATATTGCCGTGCCACAGCCCCCACCAGCGCTGAGAGGCCAGGCCCGCCAATGGCTCACCCCCAAAATGGACCCGCGTGCCGATGCTGCCCAGATCGCGCATGTGCGCGCAGATCTCGAGGCCATGCTGGATGCCCCATCCGGACCGGTAAAGCTCCTCCCGCGCGCGCGGGACTATTACCGTGTAGAGGACGCGGAGGGGCGGCGTTATTGGCTGTTCCGCGAAGGACTTTATGGCGATGGGCGTGGCGGCGCGCCCGAATGGTATGTACACGGCCTCTTCGCATGACCGACTATGCCGAACTCTCCGTTATGACGAATTTTTCTTTTTTGCACGGTGCCTCACATGCAGAAGAACTCGTCCTGACCGCCAAACAATTGGGGCATGTCGCCATCGGTGTTGCAGACCATAATACGCTTGCCGGTGTCGTGCGCGCCCATATCGCGGCAAAAGAAGCCGGCCTGCGTCTCCTCGTCGGTGCGCGCCTCGTGCCGACGGACGGTCCGGAAGTGATTTGCTATCCAAAGAACCGGACAGCTTATGGGCACCTTTCGCACCTTTTATCGGCCGGTAAATTGCAAGCGGAAAAAGGCGACTGCCTGATCACGCTGGAAAACATTCTTGCCCATGCCGAAGGACAGGTCTTCATTTTCCAGCCGCCGGACAAGCTAGACACGACCTTTGCCGAAGTCCTGGAACGGTTCGCGGCACGCGCGCCAGGCAACGTCTATGTGGCGGCCAGCTATGCCTATCATGGCCGTAATCGGGAACGGATTGCCCGCCTCGCCGATTTTTGCGCCTGGCAGGGTGTGCCGATCGTGGCGACAAATGACGTGCTCTACCATACCCCGGAACGCCGCCCGCTGCAGGACGTGCTCACCTGCATCCGCACGCACTGCACGATAGAGCAAGCAGGCTACCGACTGGAGGCCAATGCTGAACGTCATTTGAAATCACCAGACGAAATGGCTCGACTTTTCAAAGGGTTCGAGCCAGCCTTGCATCGAACCGTCGAGATCGCAGAGCGCTGCAACTTCAGCCTGGATGAGCTTTCCTACGAGTATCCCGACGAACCTGTCCCGGTGGGAAAGACACCGCAGGAACACCTTCATGACCTCACCTGGAAAGGCGCGCAATGGCGCTATCCGGATGGCATTCCAGGCAAAGTCAGCGCCGCCCTCAACAAGGAGCTCGCCCTGATCGAGGAGCTGGATTATGCGCGCTATTTCCTGACCGTGAACGATATCGTGGCTTGGGCACGCGAGCAGGACATCCTATGCCAGGGGCGTGGCTCCGCAGCGAATTCGGCAGTTTGCTATTGTATAGGAATCACCAATGTAGACCCGGCCCTGACCAGCCTCCTGTTCGAACGATTCCTGTCAAAGGAACGCAAAGAGCCACCGGATATCGATGTCGATTTTGAACATGAGCGCCGCGAGGAAGTCATTCAGTATGTCTACAATCGCTATGGCCGACACAAGGCGGCCCTGACCGCCACGGTGATTTCCTATCGACCGCGCTCGGCCGTGCGGGAGGTCTGCAAGGCGCTCGGCCTGACCGAAGATATATCCGCCGCCCTCGCCGGAACGGTCTGGGGTAGTTGGGGCAGCGCCATCAATCCAGATCAGATCCGCCAAGCCGGGCTCGACCCGGCCAATCCAATGATCCGCCGGGCCATTCTGCTCACCCAGCAGCTGATTGGTTTCCCGCGGCACCTGTCACAGCATGTCGGCGGCTTTGTTCTGACGCGCGGACCCTTGGTCGAGACAGTCCCCATCGGCAATGCCGCCATGGACGAGCGCACTTTCATTGAATGGGACAAGGACGATATTAATGCCCTCGGTATCATGAAGGTGGATATTCTGGCCCTCGGCATGCTGACCTGTATCCGGAAGGCATTTGACCTGCTTCAGCTGCACAAGGGGTTGGAGTATACACTCGCCACCATCCCACAGGATGATGAGGCCACGTATGAGATGCTCTGCGAAGGTGACAGCCTCGGTGTATTTCAGGTGGAAAGCCGGGCACAGATGAACATGCTGCCGCGCCTGCGGCCACGTACTTTCTATGACCTTGTAATCGAGGTCGCGATCGTCCGGCCCGGCCCCATTCAGGGTGATATGGTGCATCCCTATCTGCGTCGCCGGAAAGGCCTTGAAACCATAACTTATCCTTCACCGGCACCTGAGCATGGACCGCCAGATGAACTCGAACGCATCCTCAGTCGCACGCTGGGCGTGCCCTTGTTTCAGGAGCAGGCGATGCAGATTGCCATGGATGCTGCAAAGTTCTCAGCCGATGAAGCCAATGGTCTGCGCCGGGCGATGGCCACTTTCCGCAAAATGGGGACGATTGGCAACTATCAGGACATGATGGTCGAGCGTATGATCGCGCGCGGCTATGATGCGACCTTCGCGGCACGATGCTTCGACCAGGTGAAGGGCTTCGGCGAGTATGGATTTCCAGAAAGCCATGCCGCTTCCTTTGCCCACCTTGTTTACGTCTCGAGCTGGCTAAAGCGGCATCATCCGGATGTTTTCTGCGCAGCGCTGCTGAACAGCCAGCCCATGGGCTTCTATGCGCCCGCGCAGATTGTGCGGGATGCCCGCGAGCATGGCGTGGAAATCCGTCCCGTGGATGTGAATCTTTCGGATTGGAACAATACGCTGGAACCAACGGACGGGACATATTGTGCTGTTCGTCTCGGTTTCAGACAGGTGGACGGTCTGCGCGAAGACGAGATGGAAGCGATGATGATTGCCCGGGGCAATGCCTACGACCACCCAGAAGATATTCGCCGACGAGCAAGAGTCAGCCGCCGGTCGCTTGAACTACTCGCCGCAGCAGATGCATTCGGCTCAATGCAGCTTAGCCGGCGCGAGGCCCTATGGAGCGTACGTGGCGAAACCAGCGGCAACACGCTGCCCCTGTTCGCCGCAGCTGATGCGGCAGAACAGGGAGCCGAACAGGTGCCAATACTCCCCCTCATGCCGCGCTCAGAACAAGTCCTGCAGGATTACCAAACGACCCGCCTCTCATTGAAGGACCATCCGGTCTCCTTTCTGAGAGCGGGCTATAACAGGATGGGCGTCGTCTCAACGCAGGAGGCGTGCCATTTGCCAAATGGTGCACGGGTTCAAACGGCAGGTGTCGTACTGGTGCGTCAACGCCCGGGTTCGGCCAGCGGGGTCTGTTTCATCACCATTGAGGACGAGACCGGCATCGCCAATCTGGTTGTCTGGCCGAACGTGTTCGAACGCTTTCGGCCAGTCGTGATGGGTGCGCGTGTCTTGATGGTGAAGGGCCGCGTTCAAACCGCCGACAATGTTACCCACATCGTGGCGAACCAGTTGATAGACCGGACGGGAGACCTTGTTCACCTGTCAGAGGATATTGGAGATGATCCGTTGAAAAGGGTTCTCGACCGCGCCGACGAGGTCACACGCCCAATTCCCGAACGCAAGGGCCCGGCACAACGGACAAGCGGTCAACACCCCCGCAATGTACGAGTGATCCCGCGAAGCAGGGATTTTCATTGAAGTCAGGCATAGTTTGCCTCAGCCGGCCTGAACAGTCGTCGCTGGCTCTGCACTGAACCGCTTGGACCAAAGCGCCTTCGCAACAAAAGCTCCCCCTGTGGCAAGCAGAGCCACGGAGATGGTCACCATGTAGGCATTGGTCCAATCCATGTCGCCGCGCAGCAGATGAACCAGAGATGCAGAGAGCAAGGCCGCGCCACAGATTGCGCGGAACATCAGGCCCGCCGACGCTGCACTCATCCATGCAGTTGCAACACCTGAAAACACGATTGATCCAAGCCAGAACATCGCGATGAGCCAACCGCCACTGACACCCAGAAGACTAACCGTCAGCGTAATCGGGAACATGGCCATACTGCCCCAGATCCAACCACTCCACATCGCTTCCAGACGCGGTGCCGCACGCCCCTTCTCGCGGCGCTTGAGGAAATAGATGTTCAAGCCGGTGGCAACGACAATACAGAGCATGATGCCCAACAGGAAATAGATCGACTTCATCAGCGCGCCGCCGAAATCACCGAAATGAAGCCGATACATCGACATGGCGATCTGTTGACCAACCGGCCCGTCGGAATTGTGCCCGGTCGCAAGCAACTTGCCATCCGTCGAATAGGTATAGGTTTCCCCATAAATCAGGCGATTGGTCTCGTCGCCATAGATCTCGATGTGCTGACTTTTGGTTCCAGGCTCATGAATGATCACAATGAAAGGGTTTGCGTCAGGTATATCGCGATCGAGATTGATGAGCGCCGTATCCACGCCGGTAATGGGTGCAGGCGTGGCGTCAGCTTCGAGGATTTCACCGCCGAAGATCGCCTCACTAAGCTTCTTCGTGTCGCCACCAAAATTGCTCTGTGCAAAAACGAATGCCACGACACCGAACAGTCCGATCATCGCACCAGTTCCCGCCACAGCAATGAGGAAAGGCGTCGTCCAGACGCTGAGACGATTATGAAGGTCGGCCTGAGCCAGCCGCGCCTGGCCTGTGCGCCGAAATCGGAAAGCATCCCGGAAGATACGCGGATGCGCGAGCAGTCCCGAGACTGCCATAGACACGAGCATGACACCGAATATGGCAACAATGATAATGCCGAGACTGTGCGGCATGGTGAGATAGTAATGGAGTTCAATAAGGAAATCGTTCCAAGGCGCCTCCAGTTGGCGCACGAATTCACCGGACTCATTCAACACGAATATGCCATTGTCCCCACCAGCCACAAACCGGGGCCAGTTTTCCCGCGGAGGATACATGTAGAGATGTGTCGTTTCGGGATCGCGCTTGAGCACTTCCTCGGCAGTCGCTTGCATCACGGATGGAGAAACTTCGTGCACCGTCGGAGTGCCCGCTTGCTCCCACCATTCCAGCTCGTCCTCAAACACGGCAATCGTGCCACTCACACAGATGACAAACAGCAAAGCGCTGATTACCAGCCCCATGACAGAGTGCGCCGACAGGGCGGAATCAACACGTTCACTTGAAGATTTTGGCCAGAGGGATTTTGCCATAGGAAGAGTCTCGACAAGCTAAATGAGAGCGGCGCAGAGCACGGCCGCCAAGGCGACCACCACATAGACGCTGCGACGTAATTTGCGTTTTTCCATGAGCACCAACGTGCTCAATACGGCCCACAGGGATAAGCTGACGAGGAAGGCCACCACCACGGCATTCGTCGGATTGCCTATTTCCGGTTTGGTAAGGCGCAGGAGCGCCCCTCCAGCGTATAGAGAGATCGCACCTGCAGCTGGCCCGGCCAGCAGAAACGTCCAAATTCCGGAACCGATGTCGGCTGTCATCCGCAAGGGTGACCGGCGTGCGCGATCAGGTACCTCGCGATTTCGGACAGGCGCTTGCAGGCCGTTGGTTCCGCGCAGCCCCGGCAGAGTGATCGCCCCGGCCACGATCAGCATCAGGAGCGAGGCGACCTGTGCGACACCGCGATCAAAATTGACAACAAACCATACGACAAGACTTGCGGCCACTAGCGCCCATCCGAGCACCAGAAGGACCGGGCGCCCCGGCTTGCGCCACACTGCGAAGAGCAGCGCAAGACCGAATAAGCCTCCGACCGCGGCAACGATCGCCAAGATATAGTCAGTATGGCTCATATAGCGCCCGCCTTAGAATTTGTATCGCAGGCTGGCTACGACCGTCCGGCGCTGGCCAGGGAAACAATCTCCCCGCGTCAGGCAGCCCGTGAGATAGTCTTCGTCGGTCACATTGCGTGCATTGACCTGAAAATCCCACGTGTCCCACTCGTAACCGACCATCAGGTCGCCTAGCGTATAGTCTGGCGTCACGTAGCGGACGGTTCCGTTCTCGGAAACGGTCTCGCCCACATAACGGATACCTGCGCCTGATTTGAAACCGGACCAACGACCGTCTGGACGCCATGTAGTCCACAGAGACGCCTGCGTTTCCGGTGCAGCCGCCAACTGGAATCCGTTCGGGTCTTCCGCATCGAGCGTGGAAATGGATGCCTGCAGATAGACTTCATCAATCTGAACGTGGCTCTCGAATTCGAAGCCTTTCAGCTTGCCAACGCCTTCCTGTTGCGAGGCGGCACCCGGCAGGGAGTTCGGGTTGGACAAATTGGAGATTTCGATGTCGAAATAGTTGAACGTGATCAATCCCGGGAAGGCTTCAGGTTCATACTTGATACCCACTTCATACTGACGGGCTTCCTGAGGTTTCAGCGGATTGTTGGTGAGCGTATCAGTTCCGACAACGGTCTCGAAGGATTCCGAATAGCTGGCATATGGCGCAAAACCGTTGTCGAATCGATAGAGTACGCCAACGCTAGTCGATATCGCGTCGTCATCCTGGACCGTCGTACCGCTGTCATTCTCGACACTATCGCTGCGCACGCCCAGCGTGAAACGCCAGTTTTCGTAGGATATCTGGTCGGAAAGATAGATACCGAAGTCTTCGACGTTCGAAGCGGGTGTGTCACTGTAGATCGCGTCAAATGTCGCCTGGTCTGGATAGTTTCCATAAACCGGGTTCGCCAAATCGAGAACATAACGGAAGTCGCCGGCCAGAACCCCGCCGCCGAAATAGTATGCAGAGTCACTGTCGGTTTCGACGTCTTGATACTGCATCCCGGCGAGGACATGGTGATCGAACTTGCCGGTGGAAAATTCTGCGCGGAGGCGCAAGTCGCCTGCCATCTGGTCGAACGTATTGTCACCTTGATAGAATGTACGGGGCAGGGTCGTGTCGGTGAACGTCAGTCCCTGCAGGTCTGCCGCAGCCTGCAAGGCGGGTGTGGCATCGAGAATCTGGTTCAGATAGCGCGGACCGTAGAAGACCGGCCAAGCTTGTTGATAGTCGGCCTCGCCGGACCGCCAAAGCGCCGTACCCTCCAGCTTGAATACATCATTGATGCGATGTTCACCCAACAAGGTAATTTGCTGTGAGTCCGTATTATAACGGTTGAAACCAGGCTCACCGGCATAGACATTGTTGTTCAGGTAGCCGCCTGAAGAACTGAGCGGATTGAGCGTACCTTCGACCGGAATGAACTGGGCAGCTGCATCGCTATCGGTATCCTGAAGAAGTCCGATCACTGTAAACTTGGTATCTGTCGTCGGCAACCAGCTGAGTGATGGCATGAAAACCGTCGTCGTCTCGTCAACCTGATCAATCTGCGTACCTGTGTCGCGATAGAGGCCAACCAGACGATACAGCAGCTTGCCATCTGAACCTGCGACTGGCCCGGTTACGTCACCTGCAATCTGGTAGTGATCATTGTTTCCCACTTGTGCCGCGATCTCGCCGCCAAAGTCTTCCAACGGCGTTTTCGAAACATAGTTGACGATACCGCCCGGTGACCCCTGACCATAGAGTACCGAAGCTGGACCTTTGAGCACTTCAACTTGCTCAATCGTGTATACGTCGGCACGAGTGGAGTTGTAGCTACCGAAGAGTTCCTGAATGGAGTCACGATAACGCGGTATGCTTAGACCACGGGAGAATGGGAAATCACCGCGGGTTGAGAAGCCATAGGGCTCGGCAGTCACACCCGCCACATAGGTCAGCGTATCGACCAGCCGCAAGGCGCCCTTGTCTATGAACATGTCGGATGTTTCGACGGAGAGCGAGCGTGCCGTCTCGACGATCGGTGTTTCGTTCTTGGTCGCACCAAAAGATCCAGTCGTACCGGTCACGATCACCGTTTCCTGACGGCTCTCTTCGGTCCGGTCCGTGTCCGAAGTCTGCGCCCAGACCGGAGCGGCAGATGCCACACCTATAAGAAGCGCAACAGTACTGACAGCGCTGACCCGCGATACTCGCATCAAATTTACCCCTTGGATTTACATTTATGAGAATGTGTCTCAGTATTAACTGCCGACTAGGGGAAATGTTATTGCAAGTCAATTGCATCTTGGGGTTTGAAATGAACTTTGCCGTCACGACGAGGAAAGCGCACATCCCATGGGGATGTGCGCTCTGACAGGAGATAGGAATTTCCGGAACGATCCGAGAGCTATTGAGCGGGAATCGTTGTCACAAGACGTGTCGTCAAGGCTTTGCGAAAGCCAATCTGGGCGTTCAGTACATCAACGGTCAGAACTATCTGACCTTTGCCGGTTTTGGTGCGCACAGCAACCGCCGTCTCCCCATCCCGTTTTACATTCAGCACATCGCCGGTGTTCTGGAACGTTTCCTCTCCCTGATTAAGCAGAGTGAAATTTACCGGGCAAGTATTGACGATTTTCGCGGAGATCACTGTGTAGTCACGCACGGCCGGTTCAGCCTCAAGAGTGAGACAGGCATCAACCACTGCCTTCACATGCTCTTCCCGGCCGAGCAGGTCGTCATAAGACCAGGCCACTGTACGGCCATCAAACAAAGCCCGTTTGAAGGCCGCTTCGCTACGATCCGAAGCCAATACAAGCGTCATCGGGCGATGCCCGCCAGCTCCGGCATTATGGGTCCAATCCACAAGGCCATGGATGTCAGACGTGCCCATTACGGTCAGATTATTGTCTAGGGCAATCTGGAGCGCATGTTCGGAGTGCCCATCCAAAGTTCCATTCACGACCTCGATGCCCTGAAGCAGGCCCTCCGCTATCAGATCCTTGTGATAGTCACTGAGACGCGCAATCCCATCCGACACATGCGGCAACCAATTCGGATGGTTCAAGAACACAAACGCCCCTTGGGCCTTCGCCGCCTTCATGGCCTGCTTTGGTTCTTCAGTCAGAAGCGCGTTCGCATCACTCAGGAAGACGGCGTTGATGTGCCCATAGGGCATATCGCGAGTAACCTCGGCGCCATTAATCACCATCAGGTCGAACTCCGAATCTGCCCGTACGCCTTCAGCAATCTCATAAGACCTGTTCCGGTCCGGATGCGGCATGTCGGCCTTGTGTGGCTGATGCTCCAAATGCTCAGTTACCGCCAGAACTTCCAGTCCGTCCAGATGGGCCTCCTTGACCCGAATGGAAGGCCAGACTTCGCCGTCTGAGAATACCGAATGAGTGTGCAGGTCGGCGGCCAAAACGACGCTGCCATCTTCCGTGTCAGGAAACTCCACCGCACGCTCATGCGCAACAGCGGTGGAAACATAAAGCACTGTACACGTAGCAATCAGGCTGATCTTTGAAAACATGGGCTTGGTCCTCTTTAGGATAGGCACTTGGCTTGAGTGGTGCCGGGTTCGGGAAACATCAGATGTCTTTGGTTCGAATTTCAATATCGGTGAAAACAGGTGAATTGGCTCGGCCAGCATCCTCGACGACGCGGAACTCTCCATGACAATTGTCGGAGGTAAACGTGGCTCGCAGATAGCCCCGCTGCTGTCCATTCAAGTGGGAAACGTGAGGGTTCGCGCTCCGCATGACCTCCATATCCCGCGCCCAGGGGCACCCGGAGGAAATGGGACCACCCACGAGTTCATGGCCGATGCGCTTCGATGTTGGATCGAAGGGCTTTTCATACAGAGTCGATGCCATGGCGGTGTGCCAATCCCCTGTCAGGAAAACGGGGTTCGACACGTCATTTGCCAAGACGGACGAGAGCCGGTTGCGCGCAGCCGGATAGCCGTCCCAGCTGTCCAGATTGGTGACCGGACCGTCAGGCGGCGCATTGTAGCGATAAGGAGTGAACCAGGTTTGCGTTGCGATGACATTGAAAGCGGAGCTGGACTGCTTGAGCTCACGGCTCAGCCAAACTTCCTGTTCTGCACCCAACATGGTGCGAGCCGGATCTTTCGCATCTGAACAAAGCGGCTTGCGGCCATCGCCACATGGCTGGTCCGACCGGAACTGACGCGTATCCAGCAAATGTATCTGAGCAGGGCCGAACACATACTTGTTGTAGAGCTTCAGCGCAGGCCTCATATCTCGCAGAGTGGGCGGCTCTTCGATCGGCATATGCTCGTAGTAGGCCTTGAAAGCTGCATATTTACGAACCTGGAATTCGAGCTGCGTCTGCTTTTCCGGGTCCTGAGGCGTGTTTGAGGCCCAGTTATTATCGACCTCGTGATCATCCATCGCGACGATCCAGGGCGCAATAGCGTGTGCCGCCTGAAGGTGTGGATCGGAACGGTAGAGCGCATAACGATTTCGATAGTCCCATAAGGTGGCAATTTCGTCGCTATTGTGCTGGCGCACGGTCTCAAACAAACGCCGCTCCCCGCCCCCCACATCGCGCAGTCGCGCGCCAAGCGGACTGATGCCGCCCTCATAGATATAATCTCCGGTATGAACGACGCAGTCGGGCACCCATTCCGCAAGATCACGATAGGCCGCGTAGTGACCGGACTCGTAGTGTTGGCAATATGCCAGCGCGATCCTGGCAGAGTCGTCATCGGGGCTTGATGTTCGTGTCCGCCCGACAGGACTTTCTTCGTCGCCATAATAAAATTGATAGAAATACTCCCGACCCGGCCGCAAGCCTTCGATACGCACATGCACCGAATGTGCCTTGTCTTCGGCTGTGGTGGCGATGCCATCCATCAACGTCTTTCGCATTTCCTCATCAGTGCACACACGATATCGCACTTGCGCCACGCCCGACGGCATACCGCCGCCTTGCAGCGGATTGGGGGCCAGTCGCGTCCACAAAATCACACTGCTGGGCCGGGGCGATCCTGATGCGACCCCCAACGTGAAGTGCTGCTTGCCGTTTTGAGCGTTTGCCAGTTTAGGCACCCAAAGAGCAGCGCCAGAAGACGCCAGAAACAATCGACGAGAAAACATTGAGAGTCCTTCCATCCACACGCGAAGAGGGGTGGCTGCCGACATGTGGGACAGACGCCGGCAGCCTTTAATCATCCAATCGGGGCGAGCCTGCCCCTGTTCACACAGGGTCAGACCATTGGATGACTAGAACGAGTACTCGTACTGGATCCAGAACGAACGCGGTTTGCCGTTCCACCCATACTGGCGGTAGTATGCACTGTCGTTCGGGCCCACTTCTCCGCGCACCACGGCACGGTCCCGGCTATAGCCCGAGCCACCGGAAGCTCGCTCGTAATATTCTTCATCCAGCAAGTTCACGCCGCGAATGAGGAAACGGTGCTGCTTCTCCTCGCCAAGGAAATACTGAACGGATCCATTGAGGACGAAATAGTCACCGAAGTTCAGATCTTCGACTACTCGGTTTCCGTTCTCATCCACCATGCGCGCCAGGCTGGTGCCCGCATATGCCCATTCCGGCCCTTGCAAGCGCGGGTTCAGTGCAAATGTCCAGCGGTCTGTTGGCGTGTAGGTGATGAGGCCGGACAGCGTCCACTCCGGACGTTCTGAAGATTGGCGATATTCCGCGCTTCCAGCCTTCCCCGGCACGACAAAGCCAAGGTCGGTAGTGGAGCCATCCAGGCGCGCCATCGTTCCAAAGACTGGGTTCGGCTCCAGCGACTCCATATCAGTATAGCTGAAGTCTGCCTGCCACTGATCAAAGTCGAAAGCGACGTCAATCGTAAAACCTTCAATATCCTGCTGACGCAGCGCGTTCACCGCAACTGTTTCGCCAGGATCATTCAGGCCCGCTGCAGCCGTGGCGCAGAATTCGCTCGGCGGAATGATGTTCCGACGGTTCTGCTCAATCGCTGCGGTGTCATTGTTCAGATTGTTGAACAATGGGTTTGCAACATCATTGGCATATTCATAACAGACCGCACCAATAGCCCGGCTGGAGAAAAGATTTTCGATTTCTGTTTCAAAGTACCCAATCTCGACATTGTAGGTTCCGCCAAAAATGTCACCATCGATACCGGCCCCGACGTTGAACGCACTGACTTCCTGTGGTTCCAGACCAGGGTTGATGTTCGCGCCCGATCCGAATGCGCCGATTTCGTCGATCTTCGGCAGACTGTACGACGTGCCGCCAGACCCCCGCGCATAGATACCGTATCCCAGGTTCTGACGCAGCCCGACTTTCCAGATCGACTGATCATCGAAATTGTCGTTGAAGTCCTGACGAGCGGCAAATGACCCACTGAAACCATCCAGCACTGGCAGGGAGAGCCTTAGGTCGCCATAGACACCCGTACTCGTGAGCTTGACATCCTTGACGCCGAATGAGTCGTCAGAATTGTCTTTATAGGTAGTATTCTGGAGACCTGCGACGAGTTCGATATACTCATTGACCGTATAAGTGGCCCGTGCATTCAGACCGTAATCGACATAACCAGACTCCCTCTGATCAGTCGTCCCGAAACCTTTCGTCAGACCACCATCGCCGAAGCTGGCGGTAGATTGCACGACATATCCAATGGGTGCGCCGATTGGGAACGGATTCTGGTGCGTGCCGTAAGGCTGGCCGAAGTACGGGCTGTCTGGATCCTGATTGATGTAGAAATTGCTACCGCCATTCAGACGATCATCAGAAGCGCTGCCCGCGCTCCCGACAGGATTGGTGACACAACCCGCAGCGAGACCGGAAATACCTGCCGCGAAGCTTTCGAACTCAGTTGCTGTAGAGAAGCTTGAAATCCCCTGACCCGCAGCAATGGCTTGAATATCCTCCGGCAAATCCGACAGGCGGGGGATCTGACAGATACGGGCATCAATCTCGTTATTCTTGAGCTGAGGGTCCTGATAGTGCGCCTCGATATTCAGCTTGAGCTTGTCATTGAAGCGATGCTTGAATTCGCCGGTGTAAATCGGGAACTCTGTGAAGTTCGGCTGAAATATAGTGCTTTGCGGGAAGGAGTCTCTGAAATCGATCGTCGTGTACGAAGCACCGAGCAGAAGCTCTGTCTCAGGTGCAATATCCCACAAATATTTGATGCCCAGACTATTGAAGCTGTATGGGAATTCGTGACGTCCGCCGAGCGCAAGCACATTGTCGCCATAGGCCTCCTCGTCGAAGAGTTCGTGCGCATCCGTCTCATAAGAGCGGCCATAGACCAGCACGGAGTGTTTGCCGGCCTTGTCCAGAGGGAACGACATGTTGCCATAATACTCGCGGGTTTTGAATGAACCGGCATAGACACCGAATTCACCCTTCTGAGTGCCGTCAGGACGTTTTGTTTTCACACTGACAACGCCCAGGCCGCCATTGGATCCGAAATAGAGGCTGTTGCCACCACGATAGACTTCAACACCGTCGATCATGCGCGGATCAATGGCTGTCGCGGGCCACAGATCTTCCAATGGAGACGAGCGATCAAAGAAAGGGACGCCATCGACCAGCAACAAGGTATCGCGATCAGTGCCGCCATCAATGCGAATGGTGAACTCGCCTTCGTCCGGCGAATAGCCAATGTTCGCACCGCGGATCAGGCCTGAGGCCAATTCGCCAAAATTCGTGAACCCGCCCGTTTCAATTTCTTCCGAACTGATCAACTGAACTTGTGTGCCGTATTCAGCGAAGTCCACAGCGATGTCGGATGCGGACGCATCGACAGTCTGGCCTTCGACGCGAATAGTCTCAAGGCGGCGGGAATCTTCCTTGCTGTCTCCCTGCTGTGCCAAAGCAGCCGGGATCGCCGCACTCGCCATCAGGACGCTCAAACCGAATTTCAAACTTCTGTTCTTATCAAGTCTCATCGCTGGTCTCTCCATCTAACCCCAACACCCGCCAACCATCAGCGGGCTGTGGCCGAGCGCGATTGACGCCGCTTGCCACGAGGCTGCTCTAGAGGCGGAACGCGACACTTAGATGAAGATTCGAAAAACATTGCGTGAATGATATTTACTTCAACGAAGATTTATAATTGAGCATTTCTCAATAACAAATTGTCCTTCATCGGAGTGGAATATGCCCTACGCGTTCGCTACGCCGCGATCTGAAAAAATAGCCAACATGGGCCGGTCGGCCAAAGGGTTTCTCGTAGACTGGGATGGCTGCTGCGCACTCGGCAATACGTTGGTGCCCGAGGCCGCAGACTTCCTGCGCGCCAATCAAACACGCACCGCGATTGTCTCGAACAACTCCACATGTACGCCAGAAGACTTCTTGCACATACTGGCCTGTAACGAAATTCAATTGGAACGCAACCAAGTCATCCTGGCGGGGATGGAGGCGCTCAAACGCGCAACAGGTTTTGCTGGCGCAAAGGTTATGGTGCTTGGTGATCCGCACATGCGCGGAACCGCCAAGAAAATGGGGATAGACCTGGCTCAGGAAGCCGCAGACGTGGTCGTACTGCTCCGCGATGTACGCTTCACCTATCGCCGCCTGGAACGCGCGGTAAACTCTTTGAGCAATGGGGGCCACCTCATCGTCGCCAATCCCGA
Source organism: Hyphomonas sp. UBA4494 (assembly GCF_002388935.1). Classification (NCBI taxonomy): domain Bacteria; kingdom Pseudomonadati; phylum Pseudomonadota; class Alphaproteobacteria; order Hyphomonadales; family Hyphomonadaceae; genus Hyphomonas; species Hyphomonas sp. UBA4494. The sequence continues at coordinate 192,666 of NZ_DGNK01000003.1, read as the reverse complement.
CCAAACCCACCCCGGGAAAGACGGGGAAATAAAGCCCGAAACGGGCGCCCTGCTTGCGGCCATCAGAGCATGCGTGAAACTGGATGAAACAAAAATAGACGTCGTGGGAAAACCCTCCCCACATCTGTTCCAGATGGGATGCCAGGCGCTTGACCTGTCACCGGATCAGGTTGTCATGTTGGGTGACAACCCTGCAACGGATCTCGCTGGCGCAAACGCGTTGGGAATCAAGGCGGTCCTGACCTCCGCCAAATCACCGGATGTGTTTGAGATACTGCTAGAAGCGCTTTAGCGACAGCACATCGAAGGTCTTGCGAAGCGTTTCGGTTGCCCGGTCATAATCGGCCAGCGCGAGTGCTGCAATCAGCGCATCCAATACGCATAGCTGGGCGATCCGGCTCGTCATGGCCTCGGTCCGGAACTTGGTTTCCCGAGCCATGGTGAAAAGTTTCACATCCGCGTAGGCCTGCAGCGGCGAACTCGAAAAATTGGTCACGATGATCGTCTTCGCGCCCGCATCCTTGGCCAATCTGGTTGCGGCCAGTGTCTCATGCGTTGCACCAGAGTGCGAAATGGTCAGCACCGCCACATCAGGGCCCGTTTGCGACGCGCTGATGGCCTGGACATGACTGTCCACCACCACCCGCGCATCAAGACCTATTCGCAGCATGCGATACTGCGCATCTTCCGCAATGGGCGCGGATGAACCTATTCCGTAGATTTCAACTCGCTTGGCTGCCCGAATAATATCCACCGCTGCGGATACGGCGTCGGCGTCCAAAATTGAGAGCGTGTCCTTCAGCGCCTGAACCCCAGCATGGAAGGTCTTCCGACACACAGTCGGCGTGTCATCTGTCGGCTGCAGATCTTCATGAATGAACTGAACCGGTTGCACCACTTCCTGGGCGAGGCTGAGCTTCAGTTGCTGAAAACCGGAAAGATCCAATTGGCGGCAGAAATTGATAACACTTCCATCACTGGCACCGGTCGCTTCAGCCAGCTCGGTAACCGACATCCCAACCACTTGTCGGGGATTGGCGAGAACGAAGTCGGCAATCGAACGCGTACTCGGCCCAAGCGAGGGATGCCGCACTCGAATGCGCGTCATGACATTGTCGACTATCGCCACATCAGACCGTCGCTTCGGCGCCACTTTCCGCTTCGATTTGCTCTCAGACATACACGCCCCTCTGGATTTCACACTCTTATAATTGAATTCTACTCAATTATTATCAAGGATATATGAATTGCGTAACACCAATGTCACAAGCCGATGCTACGTCTCTCACTATCGATGCTGCGGCGCACCAAGCTCATACGCAGCGAGGTGAATTTGGGAACTCGGATATGCGCATTCTGTCGACCATAACGCTTCTCCTGCTAACCGCCATGCTCGCGTTTACAACGCACGCTCAGGAAGCCGGCAGCCCGCAAAAGCCTCTTCGCGTCATGCTTATCCCCGCAGATGGTGGTACGGAAGACGGTACGAAAGCCGATTTTCAGCCATTGTTTGACGCTATTACACGATCCAGTGACTTGCATTTTACCGTCAGTACCGGGCAAAGCTATGCCGCCGTGATAGAAGCCATGTGCGCTGGCCTGACAGACGTCGTCTGGTATGGTCCGGCCTCCTATATAGAGGCGCGAGACCGTGGATGCGCGCAATTGTTGGCTGTCGAAGAACGCAATGGTGCATCCACTTATTATGCTGGTCTGTTTGTCGCGGCAGATTCCGACATAAATTCTGTATTCGATCTTTCCGGCGGGTCGCTCGCACTGGGATCAAGTCACTCCGCCAGCAGCTTTGCGTATCCGCTTGTCATGTTGAGAGACGACGGGCTCGATCCGCTAAAGGATCTATCAGCCTTGCGGATCACGGGAAGCCACACCAACAGCCTGTTGGCATTGAAGAACGGGTTGGTAGATGCTGCAGGCGCGTCTTTCGTGTCGTTCGAACGTGCGGTGAACCAAGGTAGCCTGGATCCACGCGCATTCCGGGTGCTCACCAAATCGAAACCAATCCCGAATCCACCCATAGCGATGAACACCGCATTGTCAGCAGACATCAAAGCAAAACTCAAGCGCGCCATGGCAAATGTACATGAGGCTGAAGGCATTGGTCCTGCCGCCATTCGGGGATATGGCGGCAAGCCTGTGGATCGCTACAATACCGAAGTTGACGAAACCCTGTTTGATAGCGTTATCTCCGCGACATCTTTTCTGGATGACGACTATATGGCCGCGATCCTGCGCAAGGCTGACGCAGCTCAACGCGGCTAATATCTTTTCACCACGGCACAATTTCCGATATGACAGACCAACCCACTTCTGCGTCCACACTCCCGGCGCTGAAACTCTCCAACGTGTTCAAGTCGTACAAGGACGGTCCGAGAGTCCTCACTGATTTTTCGCTGGACCTCAGACCCGGTTGCTTTTGCGTTCTGCTTGGGTCATCGGGGTCAGGAAAGTCTACCTTGCTGAGGTGTATTGTTGGGCTGGCGCCTGCAGACTCCGGAGATATTCGGCTTCACGGGGTGCGTCTTACGAAAAAGCATCGACGTCACGTCGGAATGGTGCATCAGGATTTTGGCCTGACCGACAGACTGACGACAGCGCAAAATGTGATGTCAGGCAGCATTGCGGCGCTTTCCTGGTGGCGCGTCGCGCTTCAATTGTATCCCCACTTGATTCAAGAAAAAGCGTGCGCCCTGCTTTCGCGTGTCGGCTTGTCGGAAGATCATGCCAATCGGCGTACTGGCCAACTGTCTGGCGGCCAGAAACAACGCGTGGGCATCGCGCGCGCATTGATGTGCGATCCGAGTCTCATTCTCGCCGATGAACCCGTCGCCAGCCTTGATCCCAGGTCGTCTGCGGATGTAATGGACCTACTGAAGAGCGCGGCCCAGGAACGTGATGCAGCTGTTCTCTGCTCGCTGCATCAAATCGATCTTGCTCGCGAATATGCGGACCGGATCATCGGTCTCAACAATGGCACTATCGTTTTCGATGGACCACCAGCTGCTCTTACTAGCGACGCAGTTCAGGCTATCTTTGAAATCGACGATACTTCACCCACCCTGCGAAGGGAGGTTGCGTGAGATGATGGATGCTGAGCACCACTCGCTACCTCACATTTGGCATCTAAAACAGCCTTTCGGGTGGAAATCATTACTTGTATTGCTCCTCATAATCATTGCCTCGAGCATCTCCGCAGAGCGTATGCAATTGGATCGCATGGCCAGCCAGATTGGAGACTTTGCGCTTGAGGCGGTCGGTCTGCGCGAAAGTTCACAAATCAGCAGGGGAATGGAGAGTGTAACTCGCGACATGTTCCCTATAGCCATCTCAGACCGTCGCCCCACAGACCTGATGGATAGACTGGATGAATCCAGATTGCCCTTCCTGGCGCACATTGAGACGGTAGAGGTTGAAACAACCGAGCTTGATCCGGACACATTGCAAATGACCACGAAAGTGTCCGAGCGGCAGTTTCTCGTCGAGCCAATTGGATATCTTCTCTTCGTGCTCGGCAAGATGGTTGAGACAATCGAAATTGCAATCTGGGCCAGCCTGACTGCCATACTGGCAAGCCTACCGCTGGCGTGGCTATGCGCCAGTAATTACTCACCCCATCCGTTCATCTACGGCGCGGCGCGATCATTCGTGTCCCTGCTTCGCTCAATACCCGAACTGATCAGCGCACTGTTCCTCGTGCTTGCTTTTGGGTTCGGTCCGATTGCGGGTATATTGGCCCTGTCATTTCACAGCATAGGCTTTCTAGGAAAATTCTACGCCGAAGATATTGAAGCAGCGAACAAAAGCCCTCAACAGGCGCTGAAGGCCACCGGAGCCAGCGATTTCGCCATCCTCAGGATCGCCGTCCTCCCCCAAGTTCTGCCGAGCTATACTGGCCTCTCCCTCTACATTCTCGATCGAAACATACGCATGGCCACGGTGATCGGCCTTGTAGGCGCAGGGGGCATCGGACAGGAATTGAAAGGCCGGTTCGACATGTTCCAGTATGATCGCGTTGGCACCATGTTGCTGGTAATCTTTTTGACCGTAATGGCGCTCGACCTCATCTCCGCCCGCTTCCGAAAACGGCTTGTCTGAGCCAGCTTCTCAACAGGGAACCGAACTCTTCGGCGCAAGCGCGGGACAGCGCAGCATTCTCTCCGACTTGGTTGACCACGCGCTGGAGTTTGAGGGCAAGTCAATTGACACTTTCCGCATCGTACCGCGGGCCTGTGCTGTCATGCTTCTTAGATACACTGTATCAAAACGACTTCCTGAGGACATCAAACAACAGGCAGACTTGTCCTTTTCTTGCTCAAAGGCGCGGAAAATGCAGTTTTGATTGCTATTCAAACTAAGAGATTTGGAAAAACAGCCCCTTTCTATCATGTGAGATTAGGAGGGAGACTGCATTGAACATGCCGGACCGAGCCGATTTATCAGCACTGTCTGTGCTTGTTGTCGCCAACGCACAGGACGATGTCGCTAATATACTGGAGGGTTTACCAGAAAGCTTCACGATAAGATTGCTTGATGAATTCTCTTTCGTAAGCATAGCCACCGAGCTTGAAGGAATCAGAGCCGACCTGCTAATTCTTTCGTCAGAGTCAGCGGGCCCCGAACAGATATCGATCAGCGAGCGTCTGGCAGCATCAACCCAGCTTCCTATCCTCTGGTTCGTGAAGCGTGACGACGAAAACCGTGCACCGCAGGCCATTCGGGGTGGGGTGACGTCGTTCGTGGTGGATGGACTCAACGCCTCGCGAATAGGTCCCTTGATCACAATCGCCTTGGAACGCCACAAACTCGTGTCGACGCTACAGGGTGAGTTGCAGAAATCCAAAGACAACCTCGCCGCGCGAAAGACTGTGGAACGCGCAAAAGGCCTTCTGATGCAAACCCGCGGCATGAGCGAGCAGGAAGCCTATCAGTCACTCCGGTCCACGGCCATGCGCCAAGGAAAATCTCTGAAAAGCGTCTGCGATGCTGTAATCTCACTATCGGACTTGTTGCCTTGATGTGACGATACCAGCCTGGCTGGCTTGAACCAACCTCACTGCTCGAAGTTTCACCTAAGCTGAGCGAGGGTGCGTGAAAATCTGGCAAACTGTGTTCATTCATCATCGCAGAATACGTTCCGCTACCCAGCTTTTTTTTGACCTGAAAAGCTTCTCTTCAAGCCCAAAGGCGGGCTTCAGTTCTGAAGGCACAAGGGGGTGTCTTCTGCAGCAGATAGCTGCCTTGGTCCAAAGGCGGGCCTCTCAAAACCGACTCGATCACCAGCGCCTTTGCTGTGCCCTGGTATTCGATTTCCAGTCCGTCCTCAGGCGGTCAAATCATATTCGTCGTGCGGCGAATAGAGGGGTCATACACTATGAAAGTATCCAAACTGCGAACACAACTACTGTCGTGTGCCTTCGCCACAGTCAGCCTTTCCATGATCACAGCGGCGCAAGCCCAAGAGGGAGAGACAGATGATGTCTCGGTTCAGGAAGCGGTCACGGTAACGGGGTCTCGCGGGAAACCTCGCTCCATCCAGGACTCGCCTGTCCCAATTGATGTTCTAAGTGAAGATGAACTCAGCGCGGTGCCGTTCACGGACACGAATGATGTTCTGAAAACACTCATTCCATCCTATTCCCTTACTCGCCAGCCAATTTCTGATGGTAGTTCTTTTGTCCGCCCCGCTGAAATGCGTGGCTTGCCAACAGACAAGACGCTTGTGCTGGTGAACTCGAAACGGCGCCATCGCGCCGCACTCGTGACCATTGGTGGATCTGGAACGCAAGGCCCGGACGTGGCCACCATTCCGGCTTCTGCCCTCAAAAGCATCGAAGTCCTCCGGGATGGCGCCGCGGCGCAATACGGGTCGGATGCTATTGCTGGAGTCATCAACTTCCTGCTCAAAGACAATTCGGAAGGTGGTTCGGTCAGCGTCGATGTCGGCCAGTATTATGAAGGTGATGGCTTCCAATACACGGTATCGGGCAATTACGGCTTCGATCTGGGTGGGAAAGGTTTCCTCAGCGTTTCCGGTGAAGTCAGCAAGGCGGACGCGACCAGTCGAAGCGAACAGTATTGTGAGTCCTGGTTCTGTCTCGACCCGAGCAATCCGGACTTCGATCCCACAGCCGGTTACGCGGCCAGCCTCACGCCCGAGTTCATCGAAGGCGTCCCGTCTGCGTCACTTGGTGACTTCGGCGCCGTTCAACCCTGGGGCCAACCCAACAGCGAAGCCGTTCGGCTATTTTACAACTCCGCCTACACGATCAACGACACAGCCGAACTCTATTCCTTCGGCAACTATTCCAGCAGCAAATCAGATGGCGGCTTCTTCTATCGCTATCCCGGTAACGGTACGATTGAAGACTTGCGACTTGAAGATGGATCAATTTATTCGCCGCTGGAGATTTTCCCGGGTGGTTTCACCCCGCGATTCTTCGGTGATGTAACTGACTATTCCTTCGTTGGTGGCTTGCGAGGCCTCATTGCCGGGTTCGATTATGACCTTAGCGCGCGTTACGGACATAACGAAATCGAGTATACGCTGGCAAATACGATCAACCCGTCGATGGGCCCCGACACGCCAACCGTGTTCCGTCCTGGAGACCTGATCAACGAAGAGGCACAAATTCAGGCTGACTTCTCGAAGGAATTCGAAGTCGGGCTTGCGAGCCCGCTCCTGTTCGCAATGGGCCTTAGTTATCTGGACGAGTCCTATGAACTGGTCGAGGGTGACAAGGCGTCTTATGAAGATGGTCCGTTTGCCGGTGCAGACCCGTTCGGCTTCTGCGATTCCATGGCTCCGACTGCGGCCGGTGTGGCGGTCATGGCTGCAGGATCCACGCTCGACTGCTCCGATCCGGATGATCCCGTATACCAGGTCGTCGGTGTAGGATCGAATGGCTTTCCTGGTTATTCACCTGCCTTTTCAGAAGACTATACGCGGGACTCCCATTCGGTCTATGCGGATCTGAGTGCGGATGTCACTGAGAAACTCTTCTTGCAAGGCGCTCTGCGCTACGAAAGCTATTCAGACTTTGATGCTGAAACCGTCTGGAAAATTGCCGGCCGCTACGAAATCAATGACATCCTGGCGCTTCGCAGTTCGATCGGCACCGGTTTCCGCGCGCCGACGCCGGGACAGCAGGGTACCACTAACGTCTCTACCCGACTGCCCAATGGCTTCCCGGTAGCGACTGGTCTTTTCCCGGCCAGTGGACCAGTGGCCAAGGCACTGGGAGCGACACCTCTCGAACCTGAGACATCCACAAACTACACACTCGGCATGACCTCGAACTTCGAGAACATGAGTTTGACAGTCGACTTCTACCAGATCGATCTCGCCGATCGAGTCAACGCAATCTCCACACAGGACGTTTCAAGCGATCCGGCTTCAGGGACAGCGTATGACAACTATCTTGCACTCGTCGCAGCCGGAGTTACCGGTGCTGAATCGATTGGCGGCGTGTTCTATTTTACCAATGCATTCGATACGACCACATCTGGCGTCGACATCGTGGCAACATACACCATGCCGTGGGCGAATGGGCAAAACACAAGCTTCACAGGGTCGGTCAACTACAACAAGACCGAATTCGATAGCGATGTGGATGCACTCTTCAATGACGAGAGCCAGTTCGATTTCCTGAATGGCACGCCCAACTGGCGGGGCGTGTTCACCGTACTCCATCAAGCTGGTCCGATCAGCCTCCTCGGTCGCGCCAACTATTATGGTGGATACGAAAACGCGGCTTCATCAACCCTCGCCGATATCCAGGAATGGGACGGAGAAATCCTGTTCGATTTCGAAGCATCCTATGAAGTCGACGATGCCCTTACCCTGTCCGCTGGTGTAAGAAACGCATTCGATAACTATCCAGATGCGGGCGACGCGGCGATTGGCGAAACATGCTGTGGACGGATCTATCGATCTGACTCGGTTGTCGACTGGCAAGGTGGCTATTACTACGTCAAGGCATCAGCGACATTCTGATGTTTACCTGCCGAGCCACCGTACAGGTTTACTTGGAGTTGGGGAGCGCTCCCGGGCGCCCCCCACACCTACTTCATCATCGAAACTCATTCTTTTCAGAACTGGACCTTTAATGCTGGGACTTGAATACGATCCATTGCAATTGGCACAGCTAATCAGTGTTTTGATGATCGCCGGTTTGATCGCCGGCTTTGTTGCAGGATTATTTGGAATTGGCGGCGGGTTCGTCGTGGTACCTGCTTTGCTTCTGGTTTTCAGCTTCTTCGGCGTAGATGGCGAAGTGCTGACACATGTGGCCATCGGCACATCGCTGGCCACCATTATTGTTACCTCATCCCGATCGGTTCACGCCCACAACAAACGGGGTGCCGTCGACCTTCAAATAATAAAGGACTGGGCACCCTGGCTGCTCGTGGGTGTCATCGGTGGCATCATTCTGGCCCAATTCATGGATGGCAGATCTTTGAAGTGGGTTTTCTCGATTGGTGTTTTTCTGATGGGCCTGCACTTCATCATGCCCGTTCTGAAGGATGTAAAACTGTCTAACGAAATGCCCAAAGGGGTAGCTTTAGCCGGGCTTGCTTCCTTTCTCGGAGGTTTCTCGGCTCTGTTAGGCATCGGTGGCGGAACGATTGCCATACTTACCATGACCATGTGTGGTCGTCCCATACACCAGGCTGTCGGGACGGCCTCCGGGTTTGGCGTAATCATCGCAGTCCCCGGCACAATCGGATTTGCGCTTCTGGGGTTAGGCGCCAGCCAGCTACCCGTTGGCTCTTTTGGATATGTGAATGTTCTCGCTGTCGTTGCCATCACGGCAATGTCGTTCATTACCGCGCCACTCGGCGCGCGGGCTGCCCACGCATTGAACGGGCCTGCCTTGAAACGAGTGTTCGGAGTATACTTGGTTGCAACATCCGCAATCGTTCTATGGAATTCGTTCACCTGATACGGGGTGAAGCAAGAGCAAACGCGTTGAGTTAAAAGTGAAATCAGGAAGGAAATGAAAATGGCATTTGACGTATCGAGACGGTTCTTGATGGCGGGCGGACTCGCCACGGCGAGCCTTGCCGGTTGCGCAACCACAGCAGCCGAAACACAAGGCGCCTTTCCCGCGACTGCTACGCCGGACCCGTATCTGCTGGGGCCCAAGGAAGGAGTGGCACTGCTCTCCCGCAACGAGAACCCATACGGCCCCTCCAAAGCTGCATTGAAGATGGTAGAGTACGCAGCCAATAAGGGCGCGTACTACACCTCGCCTGAGGCCATTCAGATGCTTGCACAGCTCATCGCGGACAAGAATGGTGTTACACCTGAGCAAGTCGTTCTGACCACCGGATCCGGCGAGGTGCTCAGCGCTATCGCGATGATCTACGGCAAGACGGGCCCAATTGTCGCCCCCCGTCTTTTCTGGGATACGACTGCTCTGTATGCCGTCAACCAAGGCGTCGGAAGCATCGATCGGGTGCCACTTGCAGCCGATATGAGCGTGGACCTCGCGGCGATCGAGGCGAAAGTCACATCAGAAACAGGCATCGTCCAGCTGTGTAATCCCAACAATCCTACGGGTATGGTGTCAGACGCGGCAACGCTGAAATCGGCGGTGAAGCGCATGGCTGCAAAAACGACGGTTCTGGTCGACGAAGCCTACATGGAGCTCGCCGATGATCCCGAAGGCAATACCTGTATCGGGCTGATCGATGAAGGCCACGATGTCATTGTGACACGCACCTTCTCGAAGATTTTTGGTATGGCTGGATTGCGCATGGGCTATTCAATTTCATCCGCTGAAACGGCGGAGAAAATCAGAGGTGTCGTCATGTCATGGTCTCCCTGCACTTCTTATGCTGCCGCTATAGGCGCCTACCAGGATGAGGCGTTCATAGCCTATTCGAAACAGAAAATTGTTGAAGCTCGTGAGATGGTGAACATGACCATCGATACGCTCGGTCTTGAGCGGCTACCGTCCCAGACCAATTTCGTTTACTTCAAGTCTGGTAAAGAAGCGAATGATGTTCAGAAGGCCATGGCGGCAAAGCTCATATCCGTTCGCGGACAATATATGGACTATACTGAATGGACGCGAGTTTCGATGGGAAAGATCAAAGATGTAGAGCGGTTCTGCAAAGCTCTTCCAGAAGTGGTCGGCGCGTAGTTGGTGCGACTCGCGCACGTCAATCCACATCAGACCCGGCAGGGAACCTATTGGCCCCTGCTGGGTCTGGACTGTGTGTTGTGGACCGAGACGCATCGAGCAGCTTCACGGTAGTTTTGAACGGTCGTCACAATTAACTCGCACTACCGCGATGAATCAGAGGTCAAACAGTTGCTGCAACTGTCTCCAGTTTTCGATTTTGAAGTGTGCCGCTGAATGGTTTGTCGCCGGCTATTGTCACCCTGTAGCCGGACCGAACCTCTGGAAAATAATCCCACACCGCCAGATGCTGAACGGCACGATTGTCCCAGAAAGCAATCGAGTGTGGTTGCCACTGAAACCGCACCTGAAAGTTCGGGTTCTTGACATGGTCAAACAGAAACTTGAGAAGCGCATCACTTTCCTCTGAAGGAATGCCCTCAATCCGGGTCGTGTAAGACGAATTGACGAAAATACACTTCTTTCCGGTGACAGGGTGGGTGCGGATAACCGGGTGCGTCGCGACCGGATACCGCTTGTCATAATCTTTGAACAGAGCATGATATACCGGATTGGCATCATGGACCGCCTCAAGCCCTTCAAGATAGGATTTCATCCGATCAGACAGCGCATCATAGGCCTTGTACATGCTGGAGAACATTGTGTCCCCGCCCGTTTTCGGGATCGTGTGCAGGTAGAGGATACTTCCAAGAGGAGGAGCCTCATCCGCGCTTAAATCAGAATGCCACCCTTCACCGGCAACATATTTGGAGTCCGCATCCGCATGGATGGCGACGATCTCCGGGTGCCCGTCAATCCCCGCAACGGCCGAATGGATAGCCAACGGTCCAAATAGCCGCCCCAGATCCTTATGGGCGTCATGGCTGATGGGCTGGTCCCGGAAGAATATCACCTGAAACCGGGCCAACGCATCCCGTAGTTCATCAGCCTGAGCCGGTGACAAGGGCTTCGTCAGGTCTATGCCCTCAAGTTCTGCGCCAAGATAGGGTGTCACCCGTTTGGCTGTAAAACTACTATAGTCCTTGTCACCGTCAAAGTCTGACACGTCAGTTACCTTTCGTTTCGATTAGCATAGTGTCTGGATCAAAATTCGAAGCCAAACGTAACGAGCAGCTGGCGCGGTGGCACATACTCATTACTAACCGTTCCACTGGAGTATGGATCCACAAACCGGCCAGACACCCCTTCTTCATCCGCGATGTTTGTCACAGAAGCAGAAACGTACCAAGGACCCTCATTCGGCTTGTATTGGAAATAGGCATTCCAGAGGCTGTAGGAAGATACATCGTCGGCTCCGTCCGTATTAAAGATACGAGCTTCGTATTCACCCACATACACATTCTCGATCCGAGACGTGAGCTCTCCATGATCGCCAATCGGCTGGAACCAAGCAGCATACAGATTATACGTCAAGTCAGCCAGATTTGGTGGCGTGTTGCCATTGACTTGCACCGCAGCGGATTGGCGCGCCAGGAACCAATCGAAGGTCCAAGGATAAATCGTACCGGACGCCTCGGCCGACGCAGCAGCGATATCCGCCAAACGACGATCCAACGCTTCGTAGTCCGCTGTAACTTCGCCGTCCAGCAAAGCCATATTACCGCCAAGCATCAGCTGGTCATCAAATGCCAGATAGCTACCTTCGAGTTCCAGACCATAAGTCTCCGCTTCAGGAATATTCCCGATGCCACCCGAATAAGGGATCGGATCCTCTTCAATGAACTGCATGTTTTCATACTGGTTGAAGAAGATGGAAGCGTTCAGTGTCGCGCGCCCATCCAGGAAAGTATTCTTCGAACCGAACTCAATCGCCTCGACGACTTCCTCATCATAAGTCGTTGACACGGTCAGTGCACCAGAGGAGCCTCCGTTCAGGCCACCCGGCTTGTACCCTCGCGACAAGCTCGCATACAGCATGGAGTCTTCGGAAAGATCATAGTCCAGCCCGACTTTCCCAGTCCAAGTCTGGGTATCGAAAGAGCTCTGAGTAGGAGTTGAGTAATAGGAAGCGCCTTCGCCCTCATATTTATCATCATTGTAGCGAGCGCCGATGGTGGCGTTCAGATTTGTCATGATTGGCACCGTCGCCTGAAAGAATGGGGCGATGGATTCCCGGTTCACCGAGGAGATGTTTTCATAAGCCAGATTACCCGGGATTGCCGACTGAGGCGTATCCTTCGGAAGTACAGGTAGAGGCGGAATGGAGGTGACCCCCAACTCACGATACTCGACCACGTATTGAGCGGAATCTGTGTTGGAGTAAAAAACACCCGCGATCCAGTCAATTGGGGCCTCCGGCAGTGAGCTGATCGTCAACTCTTCCATGAAGGTCTCGGCATCTGTCGCCCAAGTCGCAACATGGTCATATCCACCATATGTCGCAATATCCAACCGATCAGCATCGAATGACTGGTCGTGCGTCAGATCTTGATAGCTTGTCACCGACTTGAGTGTCGCGAACGGCAGTTCATAAGCAACGTTCAACGTCGCCAACTCTGAACGCAGTTTGAACTTGGCGGGGAAGTCCTGTGTTAGCTCTCGAATGTCGGGGTTTGGATCCTCGAGATTCTTCAAGGCACCACCATTATGCTTGTCATTGTAGAGCGTATAGGAAAGCGTCGTGGACAGCTTGTCTGTCGGCTCCCAAAGCCCCGCGATGCGATAGTGCTCATTGTCGGCATCATCGAGCTCATATCCGCCATCTACGCTGGTGGCAGTCGCATAGCCATCATGGGACGTTTGCTGAATGGAGCCGCGAATAGCTGCCGTTTCACCGATGGGGACGTTGTAAGACGCAAACCCTTGGACGTAATTGTAGTCGCCGAGCGTTGCCTTGAAGGTGCCCTTGTACTCATCAAGGGTCGGCTGCTTGGTGATAATGTTGATCGATCCGCCCGTTGAGCTCTGCCCGAACACGGTGCCTTGCGGACCTCTCAGAACCTCAATGCGGTCAACGTCGAAAAAGCCCATATTCAACGCGATTGAATTCGGCAGGAACGCACCATCTACATGAAAGGAGACGCCCGGAATGGTTGCAAAGTTTTCTGGCGTCTGCTGGCCCACTCCCCGGATTGTCACGATGCGCTCGGACCCACCACTCTTGGTGATCATCAGGCCAGGCACATAGCCATTCAATTGGCTGGGGTCCGTAATGCCAGCCTGGTCAAGAATATCACTCGTGATCGCGCTCAATGCGATTGGCGCATCCTGGAGAGTAGTTTCGCGCTTTTCTCCGTAAACGGTAATTTGGTTCATATTACGAACCGAATCGTCATCACCAGCAGCATCGTCCGCAAACGCGCTTCCACCCTGAATAAAGGCCAAACTCATTGCCGCACATGCGACGCTATACTTCAAAATGACTTTTTTGTTCCGACCCATGACATTATCCCTCAAGCTGCAGAAATCACAGAATTTGCGATACCCTACGCTATGTCCGGGTTTTGGGTCTGACTTGATTTCCAGCGCCAAAATAATTGAAAACTCTTCAAAATTGGCACTTAACACCTATTCTCTACACCCACAAACGCAGCCCACCACCTCGCTGGACAGGCCGTGCAAAATGATCGAACAATGGTTATTCTTGCCGCATTCTAAACCGGTCGAGTGAACGCCTGAGAAGGCTTCAACATTCCAGGGTCGCGAAGAACCTGTATAATCAAAGCCAGCACACCAAGGGCCACCGCGAACGCAAAGAAGACGGGCGCGAATGAGCCGATTTTGTCAGCTGCCATTCCAGCTGCCAACGGGCCAAAGGCAGCAATAGACGAAATCTGGTGAGACGCGCCTAGCAATTGTGCACCAATTACCCGCCCAAAGCAGTCCACAAGCAAAACCATGGTTGCGACAACAGTGATACCCCAGCCAGCGCCAAACATCAGTGATGACACCAGAACAAGGGCCGGGTTGGTCGCGACAGCAAACATGACGACCCCGACAGCCTGCAGCGCCATACTCAATGCCAACATGTGGCGGGACGAGAACCGCTCACAGAGCGGACCTGCCAGTCCTTTGAACGCGAGCGATACGAACGCCATGAAGCTGAGCCCCAAGGCCCCGACAGCTGGAGACAGGCCAAGAAGCTTCAAGTGGCTCACAGCAATGGAATGCACCGTCGTAACGCAGGCGAGATTGAACGTGATGGCGGCCGCTATGATCAGAAACAGAGGCCGTCCGATAGCCACTCTCCAGGATGGAATAGCCCCGTCGACTTCTTTTGCATCGTCGGGCCCGCGCGAGTTGTCAGTCCTCGCCTCGCCCCCGGATACGTCTCGGCGCTCTGTGATGAATGCTCCACCAACAAGGATGAGAACGCCGCAGATGACAGCCAGCAGCATCCAATTGAAACGCCAATTTGTCCATTCCATCATGTAGTGGCTGAGGCTGGGACCCATAATGTCTCCAATTCCTCCCAGCATGAGATAGAGACCAATCATGCGGCCAGTATGCTCCGGAAACCATTCACCGATCAGCCAGACGGCCGTGACGTTCCCGGCCAGAGAGAATCCGGCTCCCGCAAGGCACATTGCCGCGAAGAACATGCCAAGCCCCTGGCTGGCGCTGGCCAGCCCAAAACCCAAGGCGACGCAGAAAAACCCGAAACAGAAAGTCAGGCGCGCGCCGATCCGCTGCAACAGGATGGCTGGCAGGAAGCTGGTCAAACCCACGGCCAACCCCAGAATCGTGAAACTCAAACCAGCGGACGTGTAAGACCAACCGAGATCATCCGCCATGACGAACAAAACGACCCCAAGAGAAGCAAATGTACTCGCATTCAAGACAAAAAAGCCGGCAACGACAACCGCAAAGATTATCCATTTTCGATACATGCCCGCTTCCCTTCAAAAAGGTGCGAGACGTCGATCAGATACGGCCTGATGCCGGACGTCCACCACGACCATACAATCGCACATGTTGGCGGTGCATTATTGACGGCATGCGAACTGATTTTTTAATCTTCGAGCAGAATGCAAAGTTGTCTCAGCAGCTGCTTTGTCAGGCCTCGTCCGAAATACCGCTCCAAGCAGAAAGAACCGTCTTAGTATCTGCCAGCAAAGCGCAGTTCTTTTCGAGCGCCAACAACCCCCCGGCGTGCAGCGCATCTTCATAAGCCGCGCATGCATCAGACACCACTATCACGTTGAAATTTCGATGGAACGCCGAGCGCGCGGTCTGGTCCACGCAGCAATCAGTCGTCACGCCCGCGACCAATACTGTGTCGATTTCACGTGCGCGCAACTGCTCCTCCAAATCCGTTCCATGGAAGCCATCAAACAAGACTTTCTCAATCTCGATGTCTCCGTCCTCCGGGAACAGTCGATAATAGTCGGAACCTGGCTCGTCTGCACGGCAGATTGCATGCTGGCCAGGACGTCCGCGCCGGGCATATAGATTCTTGAGGGCAGTGGAATCTGTTTCCTCCCGCGTAACCACTCGGACGAAAGCTACAGCTGCTCCTTGCACCTTGGCTACAGCACGCAATGTTTCCATCTTGTCGATGGCAGAGTTGATACCGGACATATCAACGCCCGCCATTCCGATCACGCCATCCGGCGATACGAAGTCAACCTGCACATCAATCAACAAAAGAGCTGTTCGCGCTGGCGCAATGATCCCCTTCAAGAGGGTTGGATCGACATGCGGAAGCGCATCAACAGAAAGCGACGATGTCATCTACGCGGCCCCGGCAAGCGCAGGAAACTTCGCCCGCAATTTCGGCATAACGTGTTCAGCAAACAGAGGCATGGCAGAAATATAGTCCGGGAAGATCAGCATGAGCCCATCAATTCCCGAAACTTCCAGCAACTCACCGATTTTCTGGACAACAGTGTCTGGCGAGCCAGCCACATGAGGCGCCATAAAGGATGAGCGTGCCTTTTTCACGAAAGCATTCTCCTCGCCAATCTCTGCGTCGAGAAAGCCGTAAGCACGCATCATTCCGCGTAAGGCTTCTTCATCCAAGCCTTCCCGGTAATGCAGGGCGGTCGCCTCGGCTTCCGCGTCGGTCTCGCCCAGCACGATGGTCTGCATGGCATATGTGCGGATGTAACGCCCCATATCAGCCGCGATGCCCTTTACCTTGTTACTCGACTGCGCCAGCTTTTCAGGTACATCGCCGGAGAGAAAAATGGCGTCCATTTCATTGGCGCTGAAGCGCATGCCCACTTCCGACGAACCGGCACAAACCAAGAAAGGTTTGGTCGATGGTTTGGGGTTGGACACACAGTCCTCCAATTGAAAATAATCCCCCTGCATCGTCACCGATGGCTGGGTCCAAAGGGCCTTGATCGCCTGAATCCATTCCTTGGCGAGATCGTACCGGGCGTCGTGATCGACGCCTTCCGGCCACATACCCATCTGCGAGAACTCGCCCTTGTAGGCACCGGTCACCACATTCAGGCCGGCTCGGCCTTTGGTGACCTGGTCCAGCGTTGCAATCATCTTGGCCACGGTGCCGGGGTTCTGAAGAATTGTATGAACCGTCGTCCAGACCTTTACCCGCTCAGTCACCTCCGCGAGTGCAGCCATTGTCACGGTCGCATCAAGCGTTGAATTCCAGTGCTCGGTTTCACCGCCATAGCCGCGATACTTTGCCATAGACATGATGAAATCATATCCATGCTTCTCGGCAAGAACCGCCACCTGACGATTGTAGGCATACGACCCATCAAGTTCTGGCTTATTCTTCGACAAAATCCATCCGCCATTCGCAATTGGCATAAAGATGCCAAGATCCTTGCCTCCAACGTCGGACGGCAGATCGAATTTTGTTGGCACCAGTTGCTGAGACATGCTTCACTTCCCTCATTTCCTGACTGGAATATCACCCGACATTTACCCAGCATTCTTGACTATTCGCGCCTCAACTATTGATCGGCTCGATTCAGAGCGCATTTGCTCAATCTTCTTCCGGCGCCACTTCCACTCGCAAACCTGCCAAGGCCTCGGTGATGATGATCTGGCAAGATAGCCGCGATTGCGGACGTGCATTATCTGAAAAGTCCAGCAATTCGCGCTCGGATTCCGAAGCGGCTCCGGCAAGCTCGCCAAATTCTTCCGCCACATACACGTGACAGGTCGCGCACGCGCATGCTCCTCCGCAAATCGCAGCAATGTCCTCTACGCCCGAATTGGTGATGGCTTCCATCACACTATGTCCAGCGGTTGCGTCGATGATCGCTTCTTCTCCGGATCTTTTGACGATGCGTAGTTGCGGCATTCAGGTCATCCTCTGTTTTTAACGGCTACGCGCGGCGTTCCGATTGCTCGGATACCTCAGGATATCATTCGTGGAACAGCGGCGTCCGCAATCTTGAATTTCCCCGCATTGTCATCGTCTGCACCCTCGCGCGGCTTTTCGCGAACCTGGACAACTCCATTCTTTCCAAATCCTTCGACGACAGGTCGTCCTGCATCCCGGCTCAGCCAGAGCCGCAAAAGGTGACGCTTGCGTTGTGGTTCCGGGAAATCGAAAAATTCGGTTCGAGAATGCAAAGCGCCATAGTTGGAGAGCCACTGAATATCACCGGGGCGGAAATCCATCTCGATGGCCATGCCAGGTTCATATGTGATCTCGTCAAACAGCTCCAGCACCTCTTTCTGCGCGTCGCTCAACTGCGGGACGCCGGGATAATCCTGAGCCGTCAGAATGTACAACGAGCCCGCATACATGCTGAACACGCCTTCTTCGATGCTGATGATCGGCGAGGTATAAGTGTTCGCTGGCGCATTGTGGTCTTGCCGGCGCCAGTCCCAGTGGAAAGGCTCAAGCAGAAGCGGCGCCAGGTCCGGCCGGCGTCGCAAGATCTCATTATAAATTTCGGCGCCCGAAACGAGGCAGGATGCCCCCCCGGCTTTTGCAGGCCTCAAGCACATCAGGGCCACGACATCCGAGCTGTCGGAGTGGAAGACCAGCTTGTCACGAACCTTGGACGACAGCGCGGTTGGATCATCCATCGTCTTGTCGGAGGTTGCATAAATGTGATCCAGCAGGTCGCCCATCTCGTTCTGTCGGATCGGATCACCCATATGCAGGCCGAGAATGTAATAAATCGCAGATGAAAGTGCGTCCGAGTAGAGATGTGTTCTCAATCCACGAACGAGCACAAACCCGCGACCTGTATCTACATCACTTCCCCATTTCGCGATCGCGTCGGCACATGCTTTCAGCGGATATTCAGAGGCTTGAACGAACCGCAAGTCTGGGTCGTCTTCGACGAACTTTGCACCCAGATCCTCAAGCTCTGCGATCTGAACCGGAGACAAATGGTAGATCCAATCTTCGCCCGCCTTGATCTGGTCACCCCTCCACGCAGCGGCGCTGGTGACAGGCTCACATGTTTCCATCGTGCTCATGATGATCTCCAAACTCGGTTTACGGGGTTTTGCATCCTGGAGATGCTAGAATGGAAGGA
The DNA here is from genome assembly GCF_002388935.1 of Hyphomonas sp. UBA4494. Lineage (NCBI taxonomy): Bacteria > Pseudomonadati > Pseudomonadota > Alphaproteobacteria > Hyphomonadales > Hyphomonadaceae > Hyphomonas > Hyphomonas sp. UBA4494. The sequence goes on along the minus strand of NZ_DGNK01000003.1, from coordinate 174,086 downwards.
TGACGCGGTCTTGCCCGGTGTCACACAAATTCTTTCTGACGGTAATGAAGTCATCGGAATTCTCACATGCCGTCTGCAGAGACGGCCAAGCTGACATTTTTGAACGCTTCGATGCCGTCACTCAAATTCGCTAAGTGACCTATAGCGTACTTATAGGCATCACTCCCCAAGACGAGCAGCGTGGGTGGAACATCCATTTCTGTCATCTCGCATATGGCGTGCGCAATCTTCGTGGGGGAACTCGGTTCCTTTCCTTTGCCTTCCGTCAGAACTCCATGAGCCAAATGCGCCGTGCCATCATAGTCCGATATACTCGGCGGGGCCGAATCCAGCGATCCACCTGAAAAATCGGTGCGCATGCCACCCGGCGCCACATTGGTCACATGGATACCCAAGGGCTGGACCTCATCAGCGAGTGTCTGCCCAATACACTCCATCGCATATTTGCTGGCTCCATATATTCCAGTTCCCGCCCAAGGTGCCAGACCACTCACCGACGTGATGTTAATGATATGGCCGCTTCGATGTTGGCGCATGCCCGGCAGCACCGCCTGGATCATGGCAACCGCGCCGAGCACGTTGACCTCGAACAAGGCCTTGATCTTGTCCAGCGGCGTCTCCTCGATCGCACCGGTGAGCCCATAGCCCGCATTGTTCACGAGCACGTCGATTTGGCCAAAACGCTTCTCGACCTCGTTGATCGTTTCACGGATGTCGTCAAAGTGTGTGACGTCCAGAAAAATCGGCACGGCAAGTTGCGGATCAGTTTCCGCGAAGATTTGCGCATCGCGTTCGGACCGCATTGTGCCGACAACCCGATCTCCGCGTTGCAGGACCGTCTCAGCCAGGTCTTTTCCCAAACCTTTCCCGACGCCTGTTATTAGCCAGGTTTTCATCCTGATACCTCCGCTGCGGTCATTTCAAAAATCGCAAGCTCAACGTCTTCCAGACTTGGCATTGATGCAGCTGCGCCGTTCTTTTCCACGCACAAGGACGCCGCGACCGAGGCGAAGTAGATCGCTTGGTCAAGTTCAGCTCCCGCTGCCAATCGCGCACAAAGCGCGCCACAAAAGCAATCGCCCGACCCCGTTGTGTCGCGAACCTTCGTGAGGCGAGCCGGTGTGAAGTCGAGCCCATCTTGGGTGATAGCCAAAGCACCGGCAGCACCACAGGTGAGAACAATGACCTGGTCCTTGTGAGCAATAAGCTCTCTCGCAAGCACTGTAATATCTTCGACATCTTCTGGCAGGACCTCTCTTCCGGCGTAGAAGGCCAACTCGGATTCATTCAGGATAAGGATGTCTGTTAGCGCGAAAAGAGAATCTCGGGCTTCAGCCACAGCTGGGGCGGCGTTTAGTACTGTGATTGTTCCCCGGTCCCGGTGTGTCCGGAAAAAGTCTACGGTCGAAGCGATAGGCGTTTCCAGTTGGGCAAGCGCAACTCGGCTTGGCTCAACCGGTTCAGCCGTTAAGCTCAAACGGTCATTTGCGCCAGCATGTACGATGATGAGATTTTCGCCGGCCTGATCAACGCATACATAGGCGCGTCCACTCGCTTCACCGGCAATGACTTCTACGTCTGCAGGCGTCACCGCGTGTGCGGCCAATTGCGCAGCAAGCCATTCGCCATCCTCGTCGTCGCCTACACAGGCGCGAAACCGCAAATCGGCACCCGTTTGGGCGGCGCTCACCGCTTGGTTGGCGCCCTTGCCGCCAAGATACCGTTCAGATTGTATCGCGTGCACAGTTTCACCCGGTCGCGGAAGGTCATGCACTCGCAAAACTATGTCCAAATTCACGCTTCCAAGAATGTCCAGTTTGCTCATGACGCAGATGCCTCCAGTGATGCGGAGGGTCGCTGTATGTCAAACGCAGGCAACAGGAGGATGAGCGCAGCCCCGACCGCCAACAGAACAGTCAGCACCCACACCGACGCCTCGTAACTGCCCGTCACATCAAATCCCACATCCATAAGAACTGGTGCGCCACCCTGAAATATAATGACCACGGAGTAGTACACGCCGATGATCATACCGAAGGCTTTGAGACCAAAGTATCGAGACACAAAATAGGACAGACAACCGAACTCTGCGCCAAGCCCAACTCCCATCAAGGCCGCGCCAAAATATATCACGACCATAGACTGGCTATACTGAAAGCATAAAAGACCCAATATCGCAGCCGCGAACATGGGTACCGCGACAATCGGCGTGTAAAATTTATCGAGCAAATATCCCGTCACCACCTGCCATCCCGCTGTGACCAGCGCGAAGATGCTGATTGCAAGTGTGGCCTGCTGGACAACGATACCTCGATCCATGAGCATCGGAACCACATGGGTAAAGATGGCAGTCATACAGCCCGCTCCGAGCGCGACTGCCGCCATCAAAATCCAGAATGTCCGAGTTGAAGTTGCCTCTGCGAGATTGACGCCGGGCAGAGGAGCCGCAGGGATGTCTGGCACATCAAGCTGTCGCTCGCGGAGTTTGATTTCCTCTACCCTCCCCGGCGCATCCCTCAGCAAGGCGAGAAGCGTTGGAAAGCCCAGGCAGAATACGATCAAACCGATGCCAATGTATGCGCCGCGCCACCCGAACTGGACGAGCATCAGACCAGCCGCGATGGGCATGAAAGTTGATCCGACGCCGTTGCCGAATCCCGCGGCTACGCCGAGCATCAGCCCCCGCTTCTCATCGAACCATTCGGATATGACTTTGGAATAGGCTGGTGTCGATGGGATTGCTCCAGCCGCTCCTACGATGGCGAACAACAAGTAAAATTGGACCACTGAACCATCGGCCAGAGCCAAACCCGCAACCGCCGGAGCGAAAAGCGCGTTTCCAACAAGTATAACTCGGCGAGATCCCCAACGATCCGACAGCCGACCAGCCAAGGGGTAGATGATGGCGGACATCACCGCAGTTAGAAGCAGCACGCCCGACACCACTGCCCGTGGCCATCCGAATTCTGTTGAAATAGGGATCAGGAACAGGCTGAAGACGGCACTGATGGCGGGAGTGGTGCTGACAATGTTGCCGACAGTTGCAGCTACAACCACTCCTGCCCGGCTAGCACTTCCCGGTTTCCCGGCCACATCCGCTCCCATCACTTCGGTCACTCGCTCGTATAGCCTTCCGGAATAACGGGATCGACGCCACCTTTCCTCCACAGGATGATTTCGTTCCCCCAAGGATCACGGAATGCGTCATTGAAACCATTAAACTCTTTCCAGTAATGGTTCCGCCACAGAACTTCCGCTCCATGCTCAACTGCGGCGGTCATGATCCTGTCGACAGAGTCGTCTTCGCTCACTAACACCCACAGGCGGGATGACCTCGCAAACGGAGACAAGGTGCGCGGATCCACGCCAGCGGGGTCAGGATTCGGGCGCAAGTTTGCGACATCCCCAATTCCGATATGCAGGTTCCCGATCTCGCTGTCAGATCCGTCGGGGTTTTTGAAGTTCCCGCCTGGCACCATGCGGCAGAACTGGCCATCCATTCGAACATCGTCTTCCCAGCCCATGACAGCTGCATAGAATTTTCCGGCCTTGACCGGATCGTCTGACATGAGGTCGACGAAAATCAGAGTGTTCGGAGAAGTCATATATAATCCCTATACTTACTTTCACGCGCCCTTTCGGGACGCCATCTGCTGAAGCCAAACTTAAAGGCGGTCTTTCGACAGCTCTTGATACTGCCCCCACAATTTGTTGACCTTCATTTCATCCTCGATCTGGTTCGCCAGACCGGAACGGCGATGTTCTCGTGGCGACAGCCCGAAATGGTCGCGGAAGCTCCGGCTGAAATGTGCCGAACTGCTGAACCCCCAGCGGTATGCAACTTCCGAAATGGATTCCTGCGCATGCAGCGGGCTGATCAGGTCGGCATGACAGCGCTCCAGTCGCCTCTTCTTGAGGTAGCCGCTAAAGCTCCGATTATCAGCGGCAAACAGACGCTGCAGATACCGTGGTGAAACGCCGACTTCGTCTGCCGCCTTTGCGATTGTCAGATCGGGGTCCCATATTAACGTTTCCAGTGTCTGTTGGATTCTGTGCAAATGGGCAGCGCGTGCACCTTCCGCACCACCCAACGAACGTTTTCCGGCAACACCGAGTAGTTTGCTGGACAACATCTCGATCAGGGAAAGCTCGACTGGTCGAAGATCTTGCGTGGAGATATCTCCAATCTCATCGGCCAGTATGTGAAGCATGCTGATCAGCATACGTCCAACTCCGGAATTGCCGTCGAGCGTACCAGCTTGATAATGGGTCGGTGCAATCAATCGTCCGCCCAGCGCCACGGCTGGAATTCGGACGAATAGTATCGCGTTGTTTTCACTCACTTCCAGGCGGGAATCATGACGTGTCGCGCCAAAGACGATTATCTTGTTGTCAACATTCACCGAGAACTTGTCTGCGCTGAACCTTGCATCCCCCTTCAAAAGGACGAGTAGCCAGAGGCCCTCGCCCTGCTCAAGTTCCCGACCATCAATCACCTGACGACCAGACTCAATCCAGGCGAACTGCAGACCCATGGTGGACGTCTGAATAATCATCTGTCCATCAACAGGCTGGCCACCCGGATCAGACACAAATGGCAACCGCAATCTACGCATTGCATTCGCCCAAGCTGCATTTCTGTCAGCTGGCGGAACCGACCGCGTATTAAATCTCCAGGTGGTTGGATGCTCGGGCGGCCTCACGTGATCGGCCTACTCTACTCTGCCGCAATGCTGGCATCATCCGTCGGCTCAGCGCGGCGGTTCCATTCCGAAACATACCGGTCAACGAGCCATTCATTGAATTGCGCTTGCGCTCCTTCCTGCCAGGAGTAGCGCCCCCGTTTGGCAAAGCGCGACCGCAGTCCGAGCTGGACCATTTCGTCAACATGCCAATCCTGAGCAATAATATGGGATGTCGAATTCATGATCATCTCCATCTTGTGCTCATAGGCTTCGTCTTCCATGGCCCCAGGCGCAACAAGCACGCCCGTGTCCATGTAATGCGTTTCCGGGCTGTCAGGACGAATGATCAGATAGATCACCATGTCGCTTGTCATCACGAGCGACAGGCTCGGTGGGATGTTCGCAAACGTCATCCGCTGGCGCGCCTCGTCAGAGAGGCCAGGGAATACGGGCAAGACAGCCTTCTGAGTCGGATTGAAGCTCGCATCCGGATGGAGCGTACCATTGAACCTCAGATAACCTGCCGCTCCCTCCGGTGCGTCCGGAAAGCTTGCACGCTCGGAAGGTACAAAGTCATGCAGGGGTCCATGATGCAACCGGCTGGCGTGGTAACCGTCATTGTTATTCTCGAACATGACTTTCCAATTCCACATCAGGCGTGGTGCCGGATCCGGGCGCGGACCTTCAGCACTGGCAAGGTCATATCCCTTGATTGCCTCCTGCACGTGGACCAATCGAGGGGCCAACGGCGCTGCATCCTGATCAAAATTGATAAAGATGAAACCTTCCCAGACCTCAACTTTGAAGTTCGGGAGCCCATTCGCCTTGCGATCAAACTCGCACGTCTTGTTCATTGCAGGGGCGCCCACAAGGTCACCGTCAAGCGAATAGCTCCAATGGTGATAAGGACACACGAACCCGCGCGCATTCCCGCTCCCCTCGGCCACGAGCATGGCGCGGTGCTGGCATACCGATGACATGGCCTTCAACTCACCCTTGCGATTTCGCGCAACAACGATCGGCTCATTCACGGTCGAAGTCGTGAAATAGTCACCGGGCTCCGAAACCCACTCTTCCCGACCAACACACAGCCAATCGTGCGTGAAGAGCGCCTCCTTCTCGAATTCGTAGAAACTGGCGTCGGTGTAGCATTCAGGTGGCAATGTTTCGGCTTCCAGCACGTCCTGTTTGGATGTCGCCAGGGACTGGATGAATTGCTCGGTGATGGTGATCGGCATTGTCCGGTCCTTACTGCTTCTGTCAGCCTCAATCTGTCATTCACAGCGTGCACATTCTTGTCTCTGCGCGCACAACATGTTTCCCGGCAGCCTTTTTAAGGGAAACATCGGGAGAACATCGCGCTCAGATCACGCAGTGAACAACTCTTTCCGGATGATCGCGTGAACGCCCCAGTTTCCGTTGACGACTTGTGTGATACCGAAATCGACACCAACAGAGAGCAGCGAGATCGCTTCGTCCTCGTCGAGGTCGCGAGCCGTCATCAGAAACCGCCGCGCCTTGCGGAAGGCGTCCCTCATCGCGAGGTCGATCGAGGACTTTTTATAGATATCGCTCTGCGCCGAAGAACCGAGTTCCTTCAGATAATTCGGATGGCTGAACCCGAAGATCACCCATGCATCGGAAGTTTCCAACAACGGATAATCAAGATCGCGGATATGCCCCATCTTCTCGCTCGCGCGATGCAGGATCGGCTGTATCAAGGCAGTCATCGAACACTCTATTGCCGTACCGCAAAGTTCTGAGTCACCTTGCGATGCATGCGGGTCGCCAAGCGAAAGAAGCGCACCAGGCACTCCAACGGGCAGGAACAGGCTGGATCCCGGAGCAATTCGCCAATTGTCGAGATTTCCGCCAAAATTTCCTGGCGGGATCGAATCCACGAGCTTCGTCTGCGGCGGTGCCAACCCGATTACCCCGAAATGAGGACGTACCGGTATTTCGATGTTCCGTAATACATCATAGTTCTTTTCGATCGTGCTGGTGTCCACCGGCAGGCCTGGGTAGTCATACAATTCGTGCACAACCCCGAAGGGATCAGTCTGAGGGGTCCAGCGATAATTATAGACCGCGCGAGCACACGAACGGCCCATCTCACTTTCGACTTCATAAATCGTGATCACTTCCCGCTGTTTTGGCTCGGTCAGCAGGTCATTGTACTGAAATCCCCAATACGCCGCCGCGTTGCTCCCGAAAGACTGCCCGGAATATTTCGGATTGGCACTCGTTCTCGGCTTCAGTTCCAGGATACGGATTTCAACAATGTCGTTGGGTTCTGCGCCGGCAATCTCGATTGGACCGGTACAGATATGGACGCCAAACCCCTCACCAGCACCGCGGCCTGTCGACGAAGAGGAGTCGAGTGCGCCAGCGCCCCGGCGATTGACGGTTTTGCCCTCCGCAGTCCAGCGATAGATGTCCTCAACCGCCTGATCACCCTTCACCATGCGATCATGATCATCATTGGCGTGATGCGTGAGTGTCTCGACCGTCACATAGTCACCGGATTCCACCGTGAGGACCGGCTTGAGCGAGCTGCTGAAATGGCCCCAGTGGATCGTATCCGGTGTAACGGGCAGATAATGGTGTCGCGCGCCGCGCTTTACGGGCACAGGCGCAACAGTCCCTATCTCACCAGACTCTTCATCGGCATCGCGAAAGTCATCTGTTTGTTCCGGCTCTTCGGGCTCAATGACCTGATCCTTCGCCGTAGGGGGCCGCCCGCGCTGCAGCACTTCGGATTCTGATTCGTCGCCCGGCGGCATCCGGCGATACTCCCGCGGACTCATACCGTACTGTTCGCGGAATGCCCGACTGAATGAGGCACTGTCATTGAAGCCCCATTGGAACAGGATATCCGAAATCGATCTCTGCGCGTGCAAAGGGCTTCTGAGGTCGAGTCGGCATCTCTCCAATCGCCGCAATTTTACGAAATGCCCGAAACTGTCTCCAACGGATTCAAACAGCTTTTGTAGATAACGTGGGGAGATATTGTGCTCTTTGGCAATCTGATGAAGGTTTAACTCCGGATCGCTCAATCTCATCTCAATGGTTTGGAATATACGCTCCAGCAAAGCTGCCCGAACACCAGCAGCCCCGCCAAGTTCCTTGGTCGAGGCCTCGCTCATCAAGGCCGTAGAAATGAACTCTGGCAGCGCAACCTCAGTCGGACGCATCTGGTCGTCATCAACATCCGTGATCGTGTCCGCAACAGAGCGCAACAGGCCTGACAGCATGCGGCCAACTCCAGCTTCGGATACCAAATTCGAAATATCTGCTTGAGGCTTGGACCTTATCCTCAGCGCCGGATGAGAGACCGGGATCTGTACCATCAAAAACCGGTTGTCACGCTTGAAATCGAGCGACACGTCCAGATCACCGACCCCATACACAACATCGCCCTCGGAGACTTCAATCGTTGTGGTGTCAGTCTTGGCGACGAGATCGCCCTCCAGCAGCATTATGAGCCAGAACTGGGATGGGCCTTGCGATAGATCGAGCCTTATCCGGTGCTGGGTGGAGGTGATCCTGACAAATGTAAAATCCTGGGCACTACGAAAGCTTACCAGTTCACCGTAGAGCTCACCCTCATGCGCAAGCAACTCCATCGAAAATCGCTGTAGCGCGAAGTGCCAGGCATCCTTTCTCTGCTCTTTTGGATATGCGTTGGTTGTAAACTGCACAGATTGGCTCCGATCGGATTATGGCACCCAGCCATCAACATCTTTGATCCTCAGTTTGCCGTACCGTCGGTCAACGCATCCCGCCCATGCCGATCCGGTTGACGACTGCGACTGCCTAAAAGTCGAGCAGTCCTGATCAAGCCTCGCCTGAATACTGCGTTCAACTGGATAAAATCGTCATAAATCAATGACGTCCAATCTAGTCGATATCTTTGACAACACCTTTTTCAGGGAAGATGCCACGGTCAATCTTGACGTGAATTCCTTGCGTGCCGTCCACGACTTGGGTCACCCCAAAATCGGTCGCGACACTCATCAGAGAATAGGCATCATTTCGACTAAGCTCCTGATGCTCAGTGAGCAGATGAAGCATGTCCAATGAGGCATTCTTCATTGCCTGGTTCAGGTCTTCGTCAAACCCATGAACAATCCAGTGATCCGGGGTTTCAAGAAGCGGCGAAGGAAACTTGAAGTCCTTTCGGAGTACGATCTGGAACAGCACGTCGAGGGAAGCTTCAATTGCCGTGCCGCTGATCTCACCATCGCCCTGGCTGACATGGGGGTCACCGATCGAAAACAGCCCGCCCTTCACCTGCACAGGATAATACATCGTGGCGCCGGCTCCGATGCGCCAGTTGTCGATGTTTCCCCCATGCAGGCCCGGTGGAATTGTGCTGATACGCTCGTCAATGGCGGGCGCGACTCCCGCAGTTCCCAAATGCGGCCTTGCCGGCACGCGGACGCCAACCAAAGCAGGTTCGCGGTCACACTCAGGACAATGCGTAATGGTCCCGGGGATCAGATATTTTCCTTCGAAATCATAGGCATAGAGCGCGTGAGCCGTGTTTGCATTCGGATCAAGCTCATAGATCGTCACGCGCTCCTTCTCATCGAACTCCTGATAGAGGTGGCCCCAGTTCGCAGCGAGGTTGGATCCGTAATTGCAGCGGGGAACCATACGGAAGTAGCGCACTTCCAGCATGTCACCTGGTTCGGCACCTTCTACATAGATCGGACCGGTCATGATATGGACACCCGGCGCACGATCTTCGGGTTGAACACCCTCCCAGATTGCCTTGACAGTCTCATCCATCATCAGTTCCGGAGCATCCCCGGCATGGTGCGTGATCGCTTCAGCCTGAATGAGATCGCCACTTTTAACGCGGAGCGCTGGCTTGATGTTGGGGTGGAAGTATCCCCAGTGCACGGTTTCCGGTGTCGCTTTCAAATGGTGCAGATTTTCCGGCTGAACCTTGATCTTGCTTGTTCGTGTCTCTTCCACCAACGCCATAACTTACTCCTTGAACCAAATCGCCTACCGGTTGGATCAGAGTTCAAGCCCGCTATTTGGTCTTGTTCATATGCGCCCAACTAGTTGCGGCGCTGGTTTCGAGCTCACACATGATTGGCCCCGGCGCGGACAAGTTTGCGGACGCGAGAAAGCAAGACACCCGGCAGCCACATGCACTAAAGACACCACATATCGATCAGCATCGGGAATAGAAAATGACTGCTTCCTCCACGAAAATGCCCACCCTGTTCATTCCACATGGAGGTGGCCCATGCTTTTTTATGGACTGGACGCTGATGGGCGGACCGGTCGATACGTGGGACAAGACAGCCGAATGGCTGAAAAGCATACCATCCAGCCTGCCCGAGAAACCAAAAGCCCTTTTGGTTGTATCAGCCCATTGGGAGGAGCAGGAGTTCACCGTCTCCACGGCCGCCTCGCCAGACATGATTTACGACTATTCCGGGTTTCCGGCTCACACTTATGAGCTCAACTATCCTGCTCCGGGTGCACCGGATCTCGCAAATCGCGTTCAGGAATTGATGGTGGAGCAAGGCCTTGATGCGCCCTTGAAAAGTTCCCGGGGCTATGATCATGGCGTGTTCGTGCCGCTATTGGTTGCATTCCCTGATGCCGACATTCCGATATTGACCCTGTCACTCACCCGCGACCTCTCTCCGGAAAAACATCTGAAGGTCGGCAAGGCAATCAGCCAATTGAGAGAAGAAGGCGTCCTCATCATCGGCAGCGGCATGAGCTATCATAATATGCGCGCCTTCCGGACACCCATGGCCACCGCACCGTCTGCTGAATTCGACGCATGGCTAACAGATGTACTCGAAACAGGTGATCTTGAAAAACGCTGGGTCAAGCTCAGCCGATGGCTGGACGCACCTCAGGGCCGGAACTCGCATCCTCGGGAAGAGCACTTGCTTCCACTGATGGTCGCAGCTGGCGCGGGCCATGACGAGACAGGCCGCAAGGTCTTTTCAGACAATGTCATGAACTCGACCGTATCGGCTTTTCAGTTCGGCTAGGCGCTTGTCTCGCCGAGCACCTCTGTCTCATCGGGTGTTTCAGTCCGCTCGCCATAGCTTCGCGCGATCATTGCGCATACGATCAACTGCATCTGATGGAATATCATCAAGGGCAGTATGATGACGCCAACTTGAGCTGGGGCGAACAATGCCGCAGCCATCGGTACACCGCTTGCGAGACTCTTCTTCGATCCGCACATGACCAAGGTGATCTCATCCGCCTTGCTCAGCCTGGCCACTTGCGCCGCCTTGCGCGTCAGGAACAATACCACTGAGAGCACCAGTGCGCTCAGGAAGAGGATCGTAACAATATCAAATCCCGATACGCGCAACCAAATTCCATCTACGACGGCCGCGCTGAATGCAGTGTAGACAACAAGCAGGATCGCGCCACGATCGAGCTTTGAAAGAACGCCCTTGTTCCGGTCAATCCATGCGCCGATGAGGGGCCTGCTGAGATGGCCGACAAGGAAGGGGGCAAGCAGGGTCAATATGATGGACTGCATCACCCCCAACAGATCTCCCCCACCCGACTGAAGCTCAGACCGCATCAGGAGGCCCGCCAGAAGCGGCGTGATGAACACGCCAAGCATGTTCGACAGTGATGCCGTGCAAACTGCTGCTGCTACATTCCCTCTGGCCATGGAGGTGAATGCGATCGAGGACTGGACCGTGGAGGGCAATATGGTGAGGAACAGGAAACCCATCTTGACTGTAGGGCTCACCAGAGAATGAGGCAGTGTGCTCACTAGCAGACCGAGCGCCGGAAACAGAAGAAAGGTGCTCATCAGAACGAGCGTGTGGAGTCTCCAGGCACCAATACCTCCGAGGATGGCTGCGCGAGACAGCTTTGCACCGTGCATGAAGAACAAAAGGAATATGGCAACTTTGGTCAACCACTCGAAGCCGACCGCTGCATCTCCACGACATGGCAAAATGCTCGCCGTAACTACCACGGACAGCAGCACAAGTGCGTACGGATCTGGCCTCAGCCACTTAGTCCAGGATGTTTTCGGCGAAGCTGACTTTTGACTGGCCAAATTGGGTACGCGATCTGACGGCATGGCAGACTCCATCGGAGGAAATTGAAATCGAGGCTTGATCGAAGCTGGTCAGCTTATTGAGATTACTCAGCCATCTGCCCGTACTTGATGTCAGCGTCGCCAACTGGGTCGCCTTCAGTAGAGGACAGATCCTCAAGATAAGGCGGCTTCATGAAAAGCACGACCATGAAGACGCCGGCTGACAGGACTGACAGCAATATGAAGATGAGGGAGAAGCTTCCCGAAACGTCGCGGATTACGCCTCCGATCAGAGGTCCGAGCGCCGAGATCGCACCGGTGACACACATGGCGGAGAACAGTTCGAGATTGTACTTGCGACCAAAATAGTTGAGCAGCAGCACCGTGCACGCGAGCTGCGTCGTACCGAAACCAATACCCGTGCCCACCGCGTAAAACAGCAGCATGACATGATCTGTTGTGAGCGCGAGCACAGCGCAACCAATCATCGTCGCAAATAACGCAAAGCTCACAAGATGCTTGGGATCGAAGATATCCCCCAGAACACCGGAAAATGCCCGGATCAAAACCGCGATCAACGCCTCGATGCTCAACATGCCTCCGGCAACAGTCTCGGAAACACCGCGCTCAATCAAATGGCCCACCGAGAGGCTGGTTACCGTCACCAGGCACATCATGTTCAGGCAATATGCGGCGGCAAGAATTTTGAACTGCGTCGTCCGCATCGCAGCTTTAGTCGTCCAGTCCACAGTCGTCCGGTAAATATGGCGACTGCTCCGTGTCGGGGGCAGTTCGACTTGGTCAGGCATGACGGTCGGTGCCGCCGCTTCAGCCTGTGCTGCGACGAGTTCCTCACGTGCGGGCCGAGTGAATCTGCGCTCCAATCCAACGATGATCGCGCACAAAACGGCCGCAGCCAGTAGTGCGATTGCCTGATATTCCCAATAATTCCGCCACGTCTGACCTTCAAGAGCCAATACGCCAAGCACCATCAATGGCCCGACCACCGTCCCTATTCCGCTGATCGTCGCCGCCACGCCGAGCGCGGTCGATTGCCGCTGGAACAGTCGGCTCACGAGGAAGGTTGTTGGGATGGACGCCATCATGGGGTAGGCCAAACCGCAGATTGCTGCCGCAATATAGTACTGAGGCAGGCTCTCCACCCCATGCAGAAGGTACAAACCGATGCAGGCCAGAACACCACCAATCAGGATTGTGTTCCGCACCCCCACCCGGCGGATTAGAAATGGCGGCACAGATGACGCGACGCCGGTAACTGCACCGAGCACCGTAAATCCAAACCCAGCCTGCGCCCAGCTCCACTCCAGATCCATCACCATAAATGGGAGGACCACGCCGAGTGAAGAATATGTCGCCGCGGCCAGCAAAAGCTCAAGCGAACTCATTGCCAGCAATTGGCTGCCTGCCTTGAAAGGAATTCTTGCATTCATGGGTCAGGATACTCCAGCGGACGAAAATGGGTTGTCGCCATAGACATCGGAACCGCTCAGCGGCTTTTTATTTTCGGATGTGGGCGCACGCCCACAAATCGACAGCGCGGTCAGCGCATAGATCAAAGTGCTTTTGACCATGTCTTCTGGCGTCGGACGCCAGCGTGGAAAGCCGGTTGTGACGGCGGGAATGCGGTTCATGTTGAAGACGTTGTGGTCGCGCCACATGCTCGAATAAACAGGATGCGCGAGCTTCAGAGGCTCGCCCAGTGTATGCCGGGTCGCAGCATCAACGGCCGAAACGAGCGGGGACACGCGTTCTTCATCGGCAGCAAATCCGTGCCGGACCACGACTGGCTCCAAGCCGAACTCACCGATGCCTTGGCGTCTCAAATGTCTCTCAAGGCTTCTATGGACCTGCCCGATTTCTACTTGCGGCGGCAAACCGACTTCAAGATAGAGTGAGCAAATTTCCGTTCCGGCCCCGAACGCATATGGAACGCCACCACGGACAGAGGAGATTTGCGTCTTGGGTTTGGCCACACCGCCAGACGACGTGTAGATGTTCTCTTGCTCATAAGTGCGCCCCCAGTCCAAAATCGACTGGATGGTGTCACCGAGACGATAGATCGGGTTGGGGTGATCAGCGGCCTTTTCTGGGCTTTCGAGAAGTGGTGTGAACACGCCCTCGCCAAATAGCTGGATGCGGAATACGGCATAACCGCATGCAACCCACGTCAACCCGAAGTCACACCCCTCTGCCGCGATCGCATAATCGGGTGACACACCGCCATGATAGAATGCGTAGTGCGTACCGATTTCCTTGCCCATATACTGTACGCCTCGAGCCTCCTCGATCGGCTCAGGACCAATCTCGCCGGGAGATGCGGTAAGGTACAGCCGTCCCGACAGATCGATACCGCAGGATTTCAGCGCCTTTGCGGCCATAAGGAAGCACACCATCGGCCCGCGATCATTCGAGATTGGGTAGCCGTGGAATGCCCCATCCTGTAGCCAGCACTGGTTCCATTCCGGATTCGCCAGCGTTTCAGGACGGAACTTGTGGGCGTCCAGATCCGCATTCCAGGTCGGACTTTCAGTATCAAGGTGGGCTGTGTAGAGGAGGCTCTTTCCGTCACCCTTGCCGCCATAAGTCGCGATAACATTCGGCCGTTCAGGCGTTGCGCCAACTTTTCGCGGTGCAAAACCTTCTGTTTGCAACCAATTGAACACAAACTCTGCAGCTGATGCCTCGCTCATGGATGGGCTATCAATGTTCCCAAGGGCAAGTGCGGTCTGGGTTAGCTCTTCGATATCAATAGCTGCGGATAGTGCGGCGCACTCTTCTTCGCTGACCACGTAGTTTACGGGCGGAAGATTGTCGAATGTTTCACTCAAGGCCGGCCCAACTGTTCATGATCTGCTTTCGAATTGTCACTAGCTGAGCATTGAAGGGAGCATTCTTGCGCCTCACAAGTCTTGATTACCGCCGCACGGATTGTTGCAGCAGACACGCAAGAAAAGCGAGCACTGGCAATTACGCTTGAACTCAGAGTAACAACGAGCAAAAGCTATTCTGCTGGAATGACGGCCTTGTCCGCCCCCTGGCTCTCCGACTCCAACTTGCGCGCAACATCGCCTGGAGACCCGGACCCTCGAGCGATCAGAGCATAGGCTGTCGGCACGAACAACACGGTCACCAGCGCAGCGGCGATCACTCCAAACAGGATCAGGATACCAATCGCTGATCGGGTTTCGGCGCCTGCACCGCTGGACAGGATAAGTGGGAGAGCACCGGCAGCTGTGGTCAAACTCGTCATCACGATTGGCCTGAAGCGAGCGAGCGACGCTTCCTTGATGGCTTCGTAAAAGGGGCGGCCTTCGTCGCGCAACTGGTTCGCGAACTCCACGATCAGAATGCCGTTCTTCGCTGCAAGGCCAATCAACATAATCAAGCCAATCTGCGTGTAGATGTTCAGCGAATTTCCGGTCAGCCAGATACCAAGCATCCCTCCAGCCAATGTCGCAGGCACGCACAGCATGATGATGACCGGGTGGCGGTAGCTCTCAAATTGCGCTGCAAGCACAAGGAACACGATCACCAGACCCGTGATAAATACGAATATCAGGGACTGGCCAGACGTCTTGAAGTCGAGCGACTGCCCTTTGAAGTCCAATGTGGCCTCTTGCGGCAACACTTCACGAGCCTTGGCCTGCATGGCGTCGAGCACAGTGCCCAGCGATGCACCATCCGCCAACCCCGCTTCGATCGTGATTGCGCGCACGCGATTATACCGGTTCAAAGTCGGGCTATCCGCAATCGGACGAATTGTGACCAGATTGGAGAGGGGGATCAATTCACCTGACCGTGTGGATCGCACATAGATATTCTGAACATCGTTGGGCGTATTTTGCTCAGACCTCAGGCCTTCCAGGATGACATCATATTCTTCGCCATCATCGATATACGTCGTAACGCGTCGCGAGCCCAGCATGGTTTGAAGCGTGACGCCAATATCGGTCACCGTCACACCAAGATCAGCCGCGCGATCATAGTCGACCTGAACCCTGTATTGCGGTTGGGTTTCCTTGTAATCCCAGTCAATATCGACCAGTCGTGGATTGTCATCTTCTAACGCGGTGACCAACAAGTCTCGCCACTCCGTCAGCACTTCGTAGGATGGTCCACCCAACACGAATTGGACAGGCTTGCCAGTGCCACCACCAAGTCCCTGCCGCATGATTGCGAAAGCTCTAATGCCCGGCAGGTTGGATAACTTGCCGTTCACTTCCGCTATGATTTCGTCCGCCGGACGCCGCCTGGACCAGTCATCCAACACCACAACCACAAAACCCTGATTGAATGACGAACTGCCAAATCCGGGCGCCCGCAGCAACAGGCGGCTCACCTCGCCGCTCTCTGCATAAGGGATCAATCGCCGTTCAATTTCGTCCATATAGCGTTCCATATACTCAAAGGACGCGCCTTCAGGACCCCGTATACTGACGAAAAATGCCCCGCGATCTTCAACGGGAACATATTCCTGCTCAATCGTTTGCGACAGGCTGTATGCGCCCGCAAACAAGCCGACCAGAACGACACCAACTGCTATCGGCCTCATGATCAGTCGGTCCAATACCCAGCCATATCCTGTTCGAAGGCGGCCGAATACGCCGTCTATCGCGTTCGGGATAACCGCAAGCCATCCCGCACTCTTTTCACGTTTCAGGAGTTTTGAGGCCAGCATGGGCGCTAGTGTCAGGGCCAGGATACTGGAGAATGCGACGGCCGCAGCCATCGTCAGGGCGAACTCGGTGAATAGTCGCCCAACATCACCCTGCATAAAGGTGATCGGCACGAAGACCGCGATCAGGACAAGCGTCGTGGCCACCACCGCAAAACCAACCTGCCGGGTACCGCGGAACGCGGCAACCAGCGGCGTCTCGCCTTCTTCTTCCATGCGGCGAACGATGTTCTCCAACACAACAATGGCGTCATCCACGACCAGTCCGATTGCAAGAACAAGCGCCAGCAGTGTCAGCAAGTTGACTGACAGGCCCAGTGCGTAGAGCACAATGAAAGTGGCGATGATCGAGACCGGAACAGTGATTGCCGGGATAATGGTTGCCCGGACGCTGCCGAGAAACATGAATATCACCAGTGTCACCAGCGCCACTGCGATGGCAAGCGTGGTGTAAACTTCTCGAATCGAGGCGTCGATGAAGACTGAACTGTCGAAACTACGCGCGATCACCATGCCTTCTGGAAGCGTCTCGTTCAGTCGGTCAGCAAGTTCCCGCGCTCCAGCCGCAACCTCGACTGTATTCGCAGTCGACTGCTTGATGATGCCCAGCCCCACCATCGGAACGCCGTTGCCTCTGAACATGTTGCGGTCCTCGACCGTCCCACGCTCAACCCGCGCCACGTCTCCCAGTCGCACCAGATATCCGTCCTCGCCTTCGGCGATCACGAGCGCGGAGAACTCTTCCGGCGTCTTGAAAGTGCGATCAATTCGAACCGTGAAAGTGCGCTTTTCCGATTCAAGACTGCCGGCGGGCGCTTCGATATTCTCACTGCGCAATGCTTGCTCGATCTCGGCTACGGTCAGATTGCGTGCCGCCAAGGCTCTACGATCTATCCAGACGCGAAGGGCATAGTCTCTGGAGCCACCAACTCGTACGCGTGCCACCCCATCCAGGGCGGAGAACCGGTCGACAAGATAGCGCTGAGCATAATCTGACAATTCCGGCGTAGTCATTGCCTCGCTGGCAAGGTTCAGCCAGATAATGACATCATCATTGGAGTCGGCTTTTTCGACCTCTGGCGGGTCGGTATCCTCAGGAAGATTGTCCAGCACACCAGAAATCCGGTCGCGGATATCGTTCGCGGCCACATCAATGTCCTGGTCTATGCCAAACTCCACGCTTATACGCGAGCGGCCATCGCTCGAATTGGAATCGATGTAGCGAATGCCCTCAACACCAGCGATGCGATCTTCGATAATTTGGGTGATCCGTGTTTCTACAACACTGGCAGACGCCCCTGGATAGTTCGTATCGATGGAGACGATTGGCGCATCGATGTCAGGGTATTCTCTCAGGGGCAACCGATCGAACGCTACCATGCCAAAAATCACGAGTATAAGCGCAAGCACCGACGCGAATACGGGCCGCTTGATCGAGGTATCCGACAGCAACATCGTCAGCGACCTGTAGAAGCAGGAGACCCGGCTGCACCCCCGCTACGATTCTTGCCGCTGATGGCCTTGGGAAGGAGCATTGACTGGTCCTGAATTTCCACGGCGGCACCCTCGCGAACACGGATGATACCTTCGGTAATCACGTCGTCGCCAGCCGTTAGACCTGACATCACTTCCACATACCCCGCTTGGCGTAGCCCGAGTTCGACTTCCTTACGCCGCGCGATGAGCTGTCCGCCTTCGTTTTCAACGACGAATACAAATGTGCGCGGCCCTACCGGCTGTATTGCTTCTTCAGGTACAGCCAGAGCTTGTCGTGGATCCGCCACCAAGGTTACCTGCACAAACATGCCAGAGATCAGCAGACGCTCCGGGTTGGGCAAAGTGGCACGCACACGAACGGAACGCGTCACAGGATCAATTGCGTTGTCAATTGACGCAATCACTCCATTGAAAGTTTCCCCGGGAAGATCCGCTGTTCTTGCCTCAATTTCCGTACCTTTGGCCAAGGTTCTCAAGAATGTCGACGGCACGGAAAAGTCCAGATTCATCTCGCTGTCATCTATCAGCCGCGCAACGATATCCCCTGGCTGTACATATGATCCAACACTGACCATTCGGAAGCCTAGCACGCCATCAAATGTTGCAACGAGAACACGGTCCTGTTGGCGAGATTGCACCGCACGCAACTGTGCCGCAGCGCTATCAAGGTTACGATTTGCCTGATCGAGTTCTGACTGGGATACAGCCTGCTGATCCGCCAGGCGCGCGAGCCGTTCCTGCTGGCGCCGCGCTTCATCGAGCGTTGCTTCAGCAGCTTCTACAAGTGCTGCCTGTTCGCGCTGCGCAAGCGAGAGCAAGGTCTTGCCCTGCTTCACGCGATCACCATCGTCGAAATAAATCGCCCGCACTCGGTCAGCCGCATTCAGGGTCAGATCGACTTGCTCGTTGGGTTCTAGCGTGCCCAACGCCTCAATCCTCATCGCAAAACTGCGTTCTTGTACCGGCTCAACGAAGACACTCGCTGGACCACCCCGCTGCGCCTGAGCTGATAGCGACGATACAAACACGACAGCTAAAATGAAAAGCAGGTTTCTGGTAAACATATCTATTCCAACGCGATTGCGGGTTCTGTCCCATATTCATTCGGCATTTCTATACCTCCCAATGCTCGATACGCGGCAATCGCCCGGCTAGATGACTGAAGTCGGCTTTCAGCCAACTGATCTTCCGCCGTCAACAATGTTCGCTGCGCTTCCAGCACATCCAGATAATCGTCGAGACCTTCTTCGAACCGTAGACGCGCAAGTTCTATCGCCCGCTGCGCTGATGCCGCCGCTCTCTTTAGATCGTCGCGGCGCTTCAACTCATTCGTGTATTCCGAGAGAGCGGATTCGACTTCGCTCAAAGCATTCAACACGGTCTGTTCATATTGCGCAATCGCCGCGTCTGTTCGTGCGTCGGTCGCATCTATGTTTGCCCGCACTCGCCTGAGATCAGGCCACGCCCAACTTATCGAAGGGCCAACGCCAAATCCAAAGCTCGTCAAATCGCCGATATCATTGGCATCATCAAACAGCGCCAGAACGTTCGCATTGACGGTTATCGTCGGAAACAAGTCCGCACGTGCAGCGTCGCCCAATGCCAGTTGGCGCGCGATCACCACTTCTGCGCTGCGAATATCCGGACGTCGGCGGACCAGATCTTCAACCGACCCTGCCATGATCGCGCCGCGGTGCTCTGGAATATCATCCGCGCTGGTCACCAATTCCATCACCAGACTCGATCGAGAATTTGCCGGCTGTCCAGTCAACGCGGCGAGCGCGCTCTTGGCTGATTCTATGGCCGCCTCGTAGCGAGGAAGCGACGCGAGCGTCGTACGATACTGAGCCTCTGCTCGCTCCATATCCAGTCGGGTTGCCCGGCCATTGTCTAAAAGTGTCTGTAACAGGTCCAATCCTTCAGACTGGGTGTCGGCATTCTTGCGCGCAACCGCAAGTCGTCTTTGCGCACCGCGCAATTGCACATAATTCAGAGCCGTCTCACTGGCGACGATCACCGCAACATCTCGGCGAGCCTGCCGAGCCGCTTCGACATCAAATTCTGCGGCGGCGATTTGGGCTTCAATGCGACCGAATGCATCGTACTCCCAACTCGCTCCAAGCGCCCCTTGAATCGAGGCCCTCACGTCTTGGCCTGGCTGAGCGGACCGCCCAACATCTCCATCAAATGACGTAGAAGCGGAGTAGCTGCGATCAAGCCGAGCTCCAGATGTAATCGCTTCAGCAACTCTTACATTTGCAGCGGCTTGGTCGAGCGACTTGTTTGCGGATAAGGACTGGGCGATGAGGCTATTGAGGACCGGATCTCCAAACTGTTTCCACCACTCCAACTCAAGGCTCAAATCAGCAGATTCTGACAGATATGACCCCTGAACCGGCACATCCGGCATTGTCGGACCAGCGGGCGCACTGACGCACCCCGCCAGCATTATGGCAGTGGCACCTATGGACGCGTGGCAGGAGACGTATCTCATAGCGCTCATGTACCCTAACTGAACTTAGTATCCAGTTACATTCGGGCGCCAAAGTCCTCACATCTTCGTTAGCTCCGAATACCGGGCAGTATTCGTCACGTATGCTCAGGCAATTCAGCGCCTGCCTCGATTAGCGCCAAAGCCTACCTCGAATGCTCGACCATTTGCTTGCCCAGCTGTCGAACCATTGTTTCCAGCATCGAATCTCTCATCCACTCGCTGGTGGTGATTTGCCATGACGCTCGCACAGAGTCCGAACATAAAAAAAACCACCGAACGACTGACCTCACACAGGGCTGCCGTTTGGTGGCGATGTTTGCACCAGCTGCGCTGGTAAGTGCTTATCTTAAAAGCACTTCTACCCCTATGGGCGCTTTCCGAAAATCCAGTCCCAGATGTCGCGCTGTGTTGGTTTTGTTTGCTTCTGCATGATGTAACCTTTGACATGTTAAGGAGCAGTCCATCTGCCCCAGACGTCAAAGGTTAACTGAATTTTGCAAATTTCAAAGTAATTTTATGGAAATGTTAAGCTTGCGCTACAGCTTGCACACTACTTGAGCTTTCTAGAATAGACAGGATTTCTTCCGCACCGACGGGCTGTCCGATAAAGTATCCTTGCGCCAGATTGCATTCCAATGTGCGAAGAATTGCCAACGTATCCAGGTCTTCCACACCCTCGGCCACAACATGCATTCCCAGTGATTGGGCAACGCTGATGGTAGACTGGATCAAGAGCTGGCTACGCTCATTGTACCGAAGCGTGCTAATAAGCGTTCGATCAAGTTTGACCTCGTTGGCCGGCACCTTCAACAGATAGGTCAGCGTGGACAGACCAGCTCCGTAATCATCAATGGATATCCCAAAACCAGCGTCCCTGAGCCGCCCCATAGCATCCTGGGCTCCGGAATTGTTCAGCAACTGCTCGTTTTCAGTGATCTCAAGCATGATGCTGCTTGCCTCGACCCCATACACACGTAAGGCAGCGTGCAGCATGAACTCAAATTCCGCGCTACCGATCAGGCTGGGCGAGATGTTCACTGCGATGTTGAATCCGGGATCAATTTTTTGAGCGTCACGCAGAAACTGAAATGATGACTGAATGACATATTGTGTAAGTTGGTCGATGCGCTTTCCCCGTTCAGCCATCTGGACGAATTCGGCCGGCGAGATGACGCCCATTTCCGGGTGTGTCCAGCGTACCAATACCTCGGCGCTTGAAATCCTTCCGGAACGGATATTCAACTGGGGTTGAAGCGCTATATAGATCTCGCGGTTACGAAGCGCCTCATCCATTTCAAAAAGGACCCGGCTCTGCCACAGCAGCGCGTCTTGGGCATCCTGATCATGCAGCTTGTACGTTTTTCTCTGTCGCGCGGCAGCCTGGGCAGCGGATTCCGCCGTTTTCAGCCGCGACGCCAAAGAGGCAGAGGCGATGCGTTCAACACCAAAGGCAACCTGAACTATCAGAGTTCTCTCGCCAACAATGACCCCCTTGTTGAGTTGGTTCGCCGTGGCTTCGAACAGGTCTTCCATTGCTGCTTCGTCAAAATCGGTTTGCAGCCAATAGAATTGACCGAGGTCGCCTTGATATACGGCTCCAGAACTCGGTAAAGCATTCGCTATCGTATTCGCGGTGATCCCTTCTTGTTCGGGAGTGAGGCCGGTCGAAATAGCCGCATAGTTTGTCACCACAGCTGCCACCATGACACGCTGGTCTTGGCCGACATGAGCGCTCAAGCATTGCGCACTGGGAAGATGGGAAAGATTGTGCGTGAACGCCTTGTTCGCAGTTTCCCGCTTTTTCAAACGCATCCACGCGATCAATGTCCCGAACGAAATCATTCCGATCGCATGGCCGCTACTCGTGCGAATGGAAAACATGTCCATGACAATGGGGAACACAATCATGCATGCCAGCGCGACTGGTGCCCAACGCAGCGCCATGGAGCCAAAACGTCGACTGAGCATCAAGCCCACTGCGCCTACAGAAAACAGCCAGGCAGGAAGAAATCCAGCGTTAAGGGGACGTTCTTCGCCCAGAGTCATCGCCGCCATCAGGATGACTTCTGCCAGCGAGCCGTTTCCCTGCGAGGGCATCAAATAGGGATGGTTGTCGCCTTGACTGGCTTGCGCCACGACAAGCCGTTTCCCGCGGACAAGCGCCGCGTCGAAATCTGGTGCCAGCACAGTGCTCAAATCAAGCCGCTGAAATGCCTCAACGTCAAAAGCATAGTCAATTTCGAATGAAGGGCCGATATTGTCGGTTTTGTCAGAGAGCTTACTCTCCGGAGACTGCAGGAAAACATCGCCGTACTCGGCACCAAAAGACCCAAATTCGACGCCGCCCCAGTATCGTTTGAAATAGTTTGAGGACGTCAGGTGGTCTCGTAATCCCTCTGATGGAGACTCCAGTTTGAGATTTGGAGCGGCGGACACCGACACGGTATTCGTGGGCTGTTCCAGCGCCCTTGTCAGCAAGGGAAATTGAGATGTCGACGTGAAAACGGGCTCGACAATAACTGCCGACTCCACATCGAGCGTATTCAGAAATGACACAAGCTCGCTAGTGAACATATCCGACCAGGTATCGCCTGCCGCGACGTGTTCGAATCCATCATTCACTTCGAGGATGACAAACCGGTCGTCGACCGCCGGAGACCTGAGCCCGTTGGATATTCCGTTGAACACCAGATCCAATGGGGAGAACAGATTCACCAGGCCCGCGAAGCCGAAAAACAACGCGGCAATCACAAACGTGCGTGCACGTCGTGGGGCAGCTGGTGGTCCATAGTCTTGCATGTCTGACACCTGTAGTGGAATCTACAGTTATCAACGCGTAGTTTAGATCTGTGAAAGCGCAGCCGTTGAAATGACCACTCCGTATTCAACAATTGTTAAAGGGTGCTGTCAGACTAACTCGAACCAGTCTCCTTTAATCGCGGACCAACAGGTCTCAGGTAACGATCAGCTCGCGCCATTCGAAAAGAGCGACGTCACGTAGCGATTTGAACCTGGCCCTGCTCTCGATATTCTTTTGATGATTGAAGTGATTGTACACTGAGGAGTGAATTGAAACGAACTTCTGAAGACTTCGCATGCGCCGGAAGCGAGACATCGCCCGCTCTCGCCTCAAGAACGGCAGGTGAGAATTTTTGGCCCAGCTATTGAGATGGTGCCCCGAGCCGATCCACCCAGAGCCTCACACTTTCGTGGCAGATGTTGATGCCGCGCTCTTGGAGAAGGTCTTCGGCAATCCGAAGCGAGAGCGGGAAGCGAACATACATCAGTACGCCGAGTTGAATGATCTCAGGAGAGGTTTTGAAGTAGAGGAACGGGTTCTTGGCCAGATTAGAAGGCTAATCACTAGGATCGGTCACCTCAAGATCGTTTTCGCTGACAACACTGCCTCAAGCCCGGTTAGCCTGAGAATACCTGTGCTTCCAATAGCCGACAGTTATCGCTACCAATGAGCAAACCAACACAGGAATCATGGCAAATGCCGTCTGATGTATTGAAAGATAGATAGCAGCTGCCAATCCGCTCGCTCCGATGGCCACCGCGGCAGCCCAAACTGATCGAATAGAAATCGGTCGCCTTGATACTTGGCACAACGTGCACCAACCGAAGACGATCAACATCCATAGAGGAGTTAATAGAGAAGCCAAACTTGCGGTCGAAATCTCCTGACCGTGTGATTTAAAACTCTCGCTAGTCCATTCCCAAGTTGGCAAAACAAAAAACACTAAGGAAAATACATAGATACACCAGAATGCAATGTGCCCTACGATGATAATCTGTCGTTCAAAGCTCATGTCGTGGCAATCCCATTATCCTGTGAGCGAAGTAGGTACAGAACCGATCGACCCAGTGACGGACCGTTTCGTGGCCGATGTCGATCCCGCGTTCATGGAGTAGGTCCTCGACATTTCGAAGCGACAGCGGGAAGCGGACATATATCATCACCGCGATTTAGATGATCTATGGCGACGTTTTGAAATCGCGGAATAGGCTCTGGCTCATTTCTGGAGCCTACGCTCAAGGGGGCACCGTCTCAAACTTAGTTCTGTTGACAATGCCAGTTACACTTACAATGCCCGCAAGTTTGCTACTTGGGTCGCATCATGCACCACACGATGTAAAAGAGAAAAACCAGAAATGAGCTTGGAAGCGCAAATGGTCGCAGAACGTTTAACGGCTCCCAACTAAAAAATGTCGACAAAAAAAACAACGCCCACCAATGCGAATGGAGGCCCAATTTTCCCAAAAGTATCCAAGTACCACTTCATTTACTCGATCTCATACTTAGAACGGTTGTCCTGCTTCATGTCCGAGATACCGGGAAATCCAGGAGTGTAACTGGTTTCGCCACTCAGATGATCCACCCTCGCTACCTCTCGTGTTTTATCCTATGAAAAAATAAACCTGCACCGGGATCGATACCCATACAACTTTCCGCATGCCCTTCTCCCGTAACGAAAGTCGCATCATCTGCTGCGCTCCCGTCATACCAGATCAGAGGGCTGTCCACCCGCGACCCATGCACATAGCGCCGCAGCAGTGTGCCGGTGCTGTCATATTCCGCGATCAGTGCGTCCCCATCATACAGGAAGTTCGTCTCCGTGTCGTGGATCACCGTCTTTTGCAGCCGCCCCAGCGGATCGTAAGAGAGGGTGGCACTCGCTCCGGACCCGGAGCCCGAGATCAGCCCTGGCGCCAAAGCCCGCGGTGTGTGGGGCTTTCGGCGGAAGTGACGGTACTTTTCTCTGTTTGAAGGTCTGGCTGGCGGAGAGAGAGGGATTCGAACCCTCGGAACCCTTGCGAGTTCACTAGTTTTCGAGACTAGCCTATTCAACCACTCTAGCACCTCTCCGCGGAGCCTGTGGACGGTTGCCTGCACTATATAATATGCGCGCCACATGCAAGCACCTGAAATCGCCTGAAGATGACATTTGACAGCGCGCCCCGATTGGTGTTTACCCGCCGCTTCGAGCGCGGAACCGGCAACGGCTTCGCGCGCAATTCATTTCGCTTACCATTCCGGAAGGACGAGACCCATGTTCGCGGTCATCAAAACAGGCGGCAAGCAGTATAAAGTCGCGGAAGGTGATACGATCACCGTCGAAAAGCTGGATACTGAAGCCGGTAAGGACGTAACCTTTGAAACCGTGCTCATGCTGGGCAATGGCGACGACGTAACTGTTGGCGCTCCCCTGGTTGACGGTGCAAGCGTGTTCGGTGAAGTCGAGGAGCAAACGCGCGGTGACAAAGTCATCATTCGCAAGAAGCGCCAGCGCCAGACCTATCGCCGTACGCAAGGCCACCGCCAGCACCTGACGGTCGTCAAGATCACTGGCATCAGCACCGACGGCAAGAAGCCAGCCAAGAAAGCCGCGCCAAAGAAGGCCGCCGCTCCAAAGGCCGAGACGCCTGCCGCAGAAGCTGCTGCACCCGCAGCCAAGCCGGAAGTCGATTCCCGCGGTCGTATCGCCAATCTCGAAGGCAAGCCGGACAATCTGAAGAAGATTTCAGGCGTCGGCCCGGTTCTCGAGAAAAAGCTCCACGAAGCTGGCATCTACTTCTTCTGGCAGGTCGCTGCCTTGAAAGAAGAGCAGATCACTGAGCTGGAAGAAGAAATGAGCTTCCCAGGCCGCATCACTCGCGATGAGTGGATCAAGCAGGCCGAAGAATTCGCCAAGGATGCATAAGGGCGCTATAAGCCCTTTATAGAGGATCGGAGCAAAGCATGGCTCATAAGAAATCAGGTGGTTCGTCCCGTAACGGCCGCGACTCAAACCCGAAATATCTTGGCGTCAAGAAATTTGGCGGCGAGCATGTCATTCCGGGCAACATCATCGTGCGCCAGCGCGGTACGCAGAAATACCCAGGCAAGGGCGTCGGCATTGGCCGCGACCACACCCTGTTTGCGCTTTCCGAAGGCAAGGTTGAGTTCACGCGCAAGACGGGCGGCCGTCTCTACGTGAATATTGTACCGGTCGCGGAAGCAGCAGAATAAGCGGCTGACAGCGCGGCCGCGGGATACGTGGCCGGATCGCTTCAGACGATCAGTTTCCAAGGGGAGGCAGGCCACTGCCTCCCCTTTATTATGTCCTCCCCTGCCCGCTTGGTCCTCATGGAGGGAGTTACGGCATGAGT
This sequence comes from Hyphomonas sp. UBA4494, assembly GCF_002388935.1. Classification (NCBI taxonomy): domain Bacteria; kingdom Pseudomonadati; phylum Pseudomonadota; class Alphaproteobacteria; order Hyphomonadales; family Hyphomonadaceae; genus Hyphomonas; species Hyphomonas sp. UBA4494. The sequence goes on along the minus strand of NZ_DGNK01000003.1, from coordinate 147,510 downwards.
ACGCAAATCACGACCGACCGGCTGGTCCTGCGCCCGGTGGAGGCCAGCGACGCGGCACGGATCGCCGATCTGGTCAATGATCCGAGAGTTTACCGCATGGTGGCGCGCATTCCCGCGAACCAGACGGTGGCTCAGACGCTCGCCTGGATTGCCGGTCACACTGCAGGGCGTGAAGACAATACCAAGCACCCTTATGCGATTGTCGAGAACGGGGAATTGGTAGGCGTGACCAGCGCGCATCGCGACAGCACCTGGTTGCCCTTCGAGATCGGATACTGGCTCTCGCCGGACCGCTGGGGCAATGGTCTCATGACAGAGGCCACCGAGGCGCTTGTGGGCTGGCTGAAGCAGCGCGGCGAACGCGGCTTTGTGTCAGGCTATCTGGATGATAATCCGGCCTCGGGCCGCGTTCTGGAAAAACTGGCCTTCATGAAGGCAGATCGGATCAAGGTCTTCTGCCTTGGTCGCGGAGAGATGGTAGGCCACGTCAATATGGCGCGGATCGACTGAAACACGTAAGAGTACAGACATGAAATTTCTCGATCAGGCCAAAGTGTTCATCAAGTCCGGCGGTGGCGGCGCGGGCTGCGTCTCATTTCGCCGTGAGAAATACGTCGAGTATGGCGGGCCGAACGGCGGCGATGGCGGACGCGGCGGCGATGTCTGGGCGGAAGCTGTTGAGGGGCTGAATACGCTGATCGATTACCGCTACCAGCAACATTACAAAGCCAAGCGTGGCGGCCACGGCATGGGCAAGGAGCGCACCGGCGCGGGCGGCGATGACGTCGTGCTGAAACTGCCTGTGGGCACCCAGATATTCGAAGATGATCAGGAAACCCTGATTGCGGACCTCACAGAGGTCGGCCAGCGCGTCCTGCTCGCCGTTGGCGGCAATGGCGGCTGGGGCAATACACGGTTCAAGTCCTCAACCAATCAGGCACCACGCCGCGCCAACCCCGGTGAAGACGGCGAGGAACGCTGGATCTGGCTACGCCTGAAACTGATCGCGGATGCTGGCCTGCTGGGTCTGCCGAATGCCGGCAAATCTACCTTCCTGAGCGTGGTAACCGCCGCTACGCCTAAAATTGCCGACTATCCCTTCACGACGCTGAACCCCGGACTTGGCGTGGTCGATCTGGGGCCTGGCAGCCGGTTCGTGCTGGCGGACATTCCCGGGTTGATCGAAGGTGCCGCAGACGGGGCTGGCCTCGGCCATCGCTTCCTTGGCCATGTCGAGCGCTGCAAAGTGCTGCTGCACCTGATCGATTGCACCCAGGATGATGTGGCGGGCGCCTACACGACCATTCGCCACGAGTTGGAGGCCTACAGCCCTGAGCTGGCCCAGAGGCCGGAAGTGGTCGCGTTGAACAAGATCGACGCGCTGCTACCTGAACAGGTCGAGGAGCAGCTCGCAAAACTGAAGGCCGTCTATGATGGCGAACCACTGCTGATCTCAGGGGTGACCCGTGTCGGCGTGAAAAAAGCCCTTTCGGAGATCTCTCGCCACCTCGGGCTCATTGCTGAGGAAGAGAATGCTGGCGAAGACGCCGACTGGACGCCGCTTTAGTGGTGGTGATGCGGCTCGGTATTGAATCGTCCGCACTTGCCGCACTTCACGATCACGCCGTGCGCATCGTGGTGCGCCACGTTGACCAGCAGCTTGGTCTTGCACGATCCGCAGCGATAGGTCTCGTCGCCGCCACCTTCGCGGGCGGGCGAGCCAGCGGTGTGTTCCACCACATCGGCGCCTTCGGCCTGGGCAGGGGTCAGCAGGATCATGTCGAATTGGGGCATTGCAGAAAACCTCGTCTTTTCAACTGTCGTGACGGTCAATCGCCTGGCTTGTCAACGGCTTCATTTTCGCTTTCGGCATTTGCCGCCGCAGTGTATCGCTCCGCCAGATGACTGAAACGCCTTTTGCTTCTGCCAAGCGTATCGTGGTGAAGACCGGCTCTGCCCTTGTCGCAGAGCACGGCCAACCGCGCCATGCCTGGCTGGAGAAACTAGCATTCGATATTGTTTCACTGCGTTCCAGAGGGTTTCAAATCATTCTCGTTTCGTCCGGCGCGGTTGCATTGGGTCGCAAAAGTGTTGGCAATTCTGTTTCAAACCGTCTCGACCAGAAACAGGCCGCCGCCGCGATCGGCCAGCTGCGCTTGATGTCTGCCATCGGCCAAGCCTTCGAGCCGCATGATGTCACCATCGGCCAGGCACTGCTCACGCTTGGCGACACCGAAAATCGCCGGCGCTGGCTGAACGCGCGCGCAACCCTCGAGACCTTGCTGGAATCAGGCGTGGTGCCGGTCATCAATGAGAATGACACGGTGGCGACTGACGAGATTCGCTATGGCGACAATGACCGGCTGGCCGCGCGCGTCGCCCAGATGATGGGCGCGGATGTGCTGGTGCTCCTGTCGGATATTGACGGCCTCTACACGGCGGATCCGCGCACCCACCCGGAGGCAACGCATATTCCCCGCCTCGACCAGCTGACCGCCGAACATGACGCGATGGCGACCGGCGCGAACGCTGATGCCGGTGTCGGCTCTGGCGGCATGGCAACCAAGCTCGCCGCCGCGCGAATTGCGCATGCGGCCGGCTGCTCCACGCTGATCACGCTCGGCAATCGGGACCATCCCCTGCTTGCCATCGAAGACGGCGCGCGCGCGACGCTGATTTCCGCCGCCACCACGCCCGCCAATGCCCGCGCAGCGTGGCTGGCAGGACATCTGACACCCGAAGGCTCAATCGAACTGGACGAAGGCGCGGCCAAGGCCCTGCGCGGTGGGGCGAGCCTGCTGGCCGTGGGGATCACCGCCATCACGGGCACTTTCGAGCGCGGGGCCGCCGTCGCCTTGAACGCGCCCTCCGGCCAGATGGTCGGCAAGGGCGTCACCGCCTACAGTTCGGGCGAGATCGCCCGCGTCATCGGCCGCCATAGCGAAGAGGTCGAGGCGATCCTCGGCTATCGCGGCCGCCCGGCCATCGTTCATCGTGACGACATGGTTCTGCTCCGCTAGCCCCGCCCCGATGCACGAAATTCGCGCCGCCACCCTGGACGACATCGCAGCGCTGACAGACCTCGAGCTTGCCTTTCCGGAGGAAGACCGGTTTTCGCGACGCACATGGCGGCGCTTGCTGAGCGGGAATTCGGCAATCCTCGTATCCGACGGAAAGGATGGCCTGACCGGTGCAGCTGTCCTCCTGTTCCGCCGCAACAGCAAAGCCGCGCGACTCTATTCCCTATCCGTCGCAGAAGCTGCGCGCGGCACCGGGCTTTCCAACCTTTTCCTTGAAAAATGCGAAGACATTTCAAAGCAGCGAAGCTGCGATACACTCAGGCTCGAAGTGCGCGAAACAAATAGCCGCGCAAAGCGTCTTTACGAACGCCATGGTTATCGCGTAATGGCGCGCGCCGCAGGCTATTATCCCGATGGAGAAGCCGCACTTATATTAGAGAAGCCGCTGGGCGGCGTCTCGAGAGAGGATCAATGACCGATTGGGTCGTACTCGTAGAATCCGCCAACGACATCTCTCAGGCTGAGACGCCTCACAAGGTGCTGAAGGTATCAGACTATATCACCAAGCCGGCGCTGTTTTCCGGGCGACGGCCCTACATCCTGAATCTCTGCCGGTCCTATGGTTACCAGTCAGAAGGCTATTACGCCTCGCTGCTCGCCGAAGCGCGCGGGCACCGGGTCAGCCCCAGCGTCCAGACCATGGTGGAACTATCGGCCAAGGGACTCTACAGGCACGCCCTGCCCGATCTGGGCGAACGCCTGCGCGAAGCCCGCGCCAAGGGCGCGCCGGAGATCGAGCGTCTCTTCGTTGCCTTTTCCAAACCGGAAACGCCAGGTTATGAGCGTCTTGCCCGCGAGGTCTCCGACTGGTTCCGCGTGCCGGCGCTTGAAGTCGAACTGGACCCGAAATCTCCGCACGGCATTGGCCGTGTCCGGATGGTGCCACCTCACAAGCTGAAAGGCGAACGCCGGGACTTCTTCCTTGAGGCAATGCAGGCTTACACAAGCGGGCGCATCAGCGAGCCGAAGTCCAAAGCCCCCGCCAAATGGGCGCTGGCCGTGCTGGTCGATCCGCATGAGAAGACCGCGCCGTCAAAGCCGTCTTCGATCAAGCGCCTCGCAGATGTCGCTGCCAAGATGGGCGTTGAGGTTGAGACAATCGAACCATCGGACCTGACCAGTCTTGCCGAGTTTGACGCCCTGTTCATCCGCGCCACGACCCAGATTGATAACTACACCTACAAATTCGCCCGCCGCGCCGAACAGGAAGGCATGCCCGTCATTGACGACACGCAATCCATGATCCGGTGCACCAACAAGGTCTTCCTGAAGGAGATCTTGGAAAAGGCTGGCTTGCCTATTCCACACACGCTCATTCTCGATGAGAAGTCTGACCTTGCCGCCGTGTTCGAGACCTTGGGCAATCCAGTCGTGTTGAAGACGCCAGACGGTTCCTTCGGTACCAATATGGTCAAGGCTCGCTCTCTCGAGGAACTCCGAGCAGGCGCAAAGCAGATGTTCAAGGACACGGCCCTGATCATTGCTCAGGAATTCATTCCGACGAAGTTCGATTGGCGTATCGGGGTCCTCAATGGCGAACCGCTCTATGCCTGCCAATACCGTATGGCACGCGGCCACTGGCAGATTGTGAAACATGGTCCGGATGGCAAGACGAGCGAGGGAGGCTTCACCACTTTCCCGGTCGAGGATGCACCACCAGACGTGGTTGACGCCGCCGTACGCGGTGCGCGCCTGATCGGCGATGGCCTCTATGGCGTGGACCTGAAGGAAACCGACCAAGGCGTCGTGATCATCGAGATCAATGACAACCCGTCGATTGACCATGATGTGGAAGGCGCCATCCTGAAGGACGAGCTGTGGCGGCGGATCATTTCCTGGTTTTCCACGCGGCTCGAAGAGCGCATGGGCCGGGTCGCCTGAGACCTAGAAGCGGAACGCGCCGGAGATCAGCGATTCGTACCGATCCTGCGTGAACGGCACATATTGGCGCCGGTCGGGATGGTACATCCAGATCGGGTCATCGACCATGTCCGGATTGTAGCCCTCTTTCATCAGTTCCACTTTGCGATACTTCATTGTGCCGGTCGTATCAGGCTCACGCTGGATACGAATAAAAATCGGGATGGCATAGGCGGGCAGGCTTGAAGACAGCTCATAGTGCAGGCTTTCGAAATCGACGTCGCCACTCAACGTAACCGCCGCCATGCCAGCCTTACCTTCCGTCCCCGGAATTTCTACCCCATAGACATTCGCCGTGGCAATCCCGTCAGCGCGGATCATCGCATCGCTCACTTCGCTGGTGGAGACATTCTCTCCCTTCCAGCGGAACGTGTCACCAACCCGGTCAACGAAGTAGACATAGCCATTTTCGTCCTTGCGCATCAGATCCCCCGTCCGGAACCATTTGTCTCCGGGTTCAAACACGTCTCGGAGAATCTTCTTCTCCGTCGCCTTCGGGTCATGATATCCCGCGAACTCGAATTCGGTATCCGCAATACGCCCCAGCATTTCGCCGGGCTCATTCGTCTCCGCGCGGATCACGAATCCATCCTCGCCGCGAACGACGTCTTCCGTTTCGAGATCAAACTTCACGAACTCGACATGGTCAAACCGCGCCTTGAGCCATTTCGGTATGCGCCCGACCGCGCCCACGGTGCCGTCAATGCTCATCAAATTCACATTGCCATCCGTCGCGGCATAGAATTCCACGAGATGCCGAATGTTGAATCGCTCGCGGAATTCCGTCCAGATTTCCGGGCGCAGGCCGTTTCCGAACCCTGTTTGCAGCCGGTGCGCCCGCTCCTTAGGGTGCGGCGGGCGATTGAGGAGGTAGCGACACAGTTCGCCAATATAGACGATCGAGGTGACGCCTTCATCAACCACATCATCCCAGAAGGCGCTCGCCGAGAATTTCCGGCGCAGCACGATGCTGGCGCCGCTCATCATGGCCTGGCCGACGCCACAAATGCCGCCCGTCCCGTGATACAGGGGCAGCGTGATGTAAACCCGGTCCCGCGGGCCGGTATAGCAAGGCGCGATAAAGGTGCGCAGCATGATCTGGAGGCGGGAATTCGTGATCCGGGTTGCCTTGGGCATACCCGTCGTGCCGGACGTGTAGATCAGGAGGCACATGTCCTTGCCGCGCAGCTGCGCGCGCAATTCGCGCGACGGCCGTTCCGACGAGAGATTGGGCATCATGGCCGCAATGTCTTCGCCATGGGCGCCGCCCAGGGTCCAGACCTTCGGGGCATTTTCCATTCCAGACGTGGCGGAACAGACCGCACGGTCCTGATGCGGGCCTGTAATCACATGAGTGGCGTCGGAAATGGCGAGGCAATGTTTCAGGGACTCCCCTTCCAGATGCGTGTTCACCAGGGCGGTGACGACGCCAACCTTGGCGAGGCCGACCCAGATCGCGACATAGTCCGGGCAATTCTCCATGCAGAGCGCAACCCGGTCGCCGGCCTTCAGTCCGTGCGCCAGCGCCCAATGGGCAATCCGGTTCGCGGTGGCATCGAATTCGGCATATGTGGTGAGCTTGCCTTCAAACCGGAACGCGATGTTCCCGGCATGCTTGTCGACACTCTCCTCGAAATCGTCCGCAACGAGTTGCCGGGAGTCCGGCGTAACGTCGCCGATCAGCTTGTGCATCCGGATCGCCATGCGTAAAAAATCGAGATCACGCTTCATTTGCGAGAAGGAATCGCGAAACGGGACGGCGGCAGGAAGAGCGGCGGGATTAACCATGATACCTGCCAATACCGGAATATGGTGAACATGTTGTGACCAGAGAAAGGTGGATTGGACAGGAATCGCGCACTTGCACAGTTTGCATCCACGAATGCCTCTGCTAGCTGCTGATCACACGATTTGGAGACCACGCATGACCGACCCTGTTGGAGACCTTCTGTCCCTGCTCGACATCGAGCGCCTGGAACTGGACCTATTCCGCGGCCAGAGCCCGGATGAGCGCGCCAGCCAGCGGGTTTTCGGCGGTCAGGTCATCGCTCAGTCGCTGGTGGCGGCCTATCGCACCGTGCCGGAAGACAGGACATGCCACTCGCTCCATGCCTATTTCATCCGGCCGGGCGACCCGAAAGTGCCGATCATCTATCAGGTTGACCATTCCCGTGATGGAGGCAGCTTTACGACGCGGCGCGTGGTGGCGATCCAGCACGGAAAACAGATTTTCAACATGGCGGCGAGCTTCCAGACCGACGAGGAGAGTTGGGAACACCAGCACAAGATGCCGGAAGTGGACGGCCCCGACGGCCTGAAGGATCTTCGCGAACGCCGCCTGGAAATCGCCGACCGCCTGCCCGAGGCCCTGCGCGAGGATTTTGCCCGCGAACGCGACATCGAAATCCGTGACGTGGCGCCTCTGGACCTGATCCATCCCGAAATCGCAGACGATCACCACAATATCTGGTTCCGGGTCAGCCGCCCCATCGACGTACCGCCGGCGCTGCACCATTGCCTGCTGGCCTATGCCTCCGACATGGCCCTGCTCAGCTCCAGCTATCGCCCGCACGGCATTACCTGGCTGAACCACAAGGAATTGATGTCGGCCAGCCTGGATCACGCGATGTGGCTGCATGGACCCATCAAATTCGATGAGTGGCACCTCTACTCCATGGACAGCCCATTTGCCGGCAAAGGACGTGGATTCAATCGCGGAATGATCTTCAATATGGCCGGAGACCTCGTGGCAAGCGTTGCGCAAGAGGGTCTGGTGCGACGCTTGCGCACAAAAGACTGAATTCACAGCCGAAAGGGGCTTGCGCCGTGGCGCGACCCCATTATTACGGGAGTCCGGAGCGTAGCGCAGCCTGGTAGCGCATCTGGTTTGGGACCAGAGGGTCGGAGGTTCGAATCCTCTCGCTCCGACCATTCTCTCAACGGGAAATACGCCCGTACTTGTTGAGATTATCCTGTAAATACCAGCCTCTCCACGCGAAACCCCCACCCTGTCGCCTTGCGGCCAAATCGGACAAAGCCGGACAAATTCCGACTTCCCGAGGTGGCTCAGAGGTGGCTTGGGTGGCACAGGGCTTGAAAGCCACCGTCTTCAGACTCGAAAGAGAGCAAGAAGACATGGCCAATAACAGACTCAAACTCACCCAAACCAATGTTCAGCGCCTTATCAGGGCGCATGACGGGGCAAAAAAGGTGCGCCACTGGGACACTGAGGTCCCGAAACTGTTTTTGGCCATCACGCCGAAGGGGAGCGCAGCCTACAAGCTCCAGATCGTGAAACCCGACGGCAGCAAGACAGACGCGAAACTGATCGCCGCAAATGACGGCTCTCCCGAAATTGCCCGCGCCATGGCCATGAAAGAATTAGGCCGGATGGCGATGGGAGAAGCAGACCTGGTCACCCGCAAACGGAAAACCAAGGAAGCGGCCGAGAAGGAAAAGACTTCCACGTTTGCCGCCCTCGCCACCCGGTTCATGGCGACGCCCGAGAAATCCCCACCTCGGGTCAAGCAACGCACCTATGATGAACGCGACAGGCTATTGAGAGTCCATATCCTGCCTTCGCTTGGGGAAGAACAATTCCGGCAGATTACCAGGGCGCAGATCCGCGAACTCGTTCGCGCGATCCAGGCCGAGGCAGCCAAGCACCCCCGCGCCAGGGAAGGCAGCAATCCCGGCGCAAAACTCGCCAATGAATGCCAGGGTGTTATCCGTGCGGTGTTCAACTGGGCCATCGAAGAAGAACTGGCAGATATGAACCCGGGCACCTTCCGGAAACTGTTCAAGGACACACCCGACAAACGCTCCCAGATGCCTGACGGGGCGCTGAAGCTCATGTGGGACGCATTGAACGAAGAACTGCGACGCGACGAGGGACGTCACGGCTGGGGATCCGCGCTGGCCATCATGCTACATGCCTACACCTTGCAAAGGCCCGCCGAAATTGTTGCTGCCCGGCGCGACCAGTTCGACTGGACGCACGGAAAGGAAATGTGGCGCATCCCGGCCGGCCAGACAAAAACAAACGAGGTTTACGAGGTGCCGCTGTCACCTCAGGCAGCCGCGCTGTTCCGCGAAGCACTCTCCAAACACAGGTCGCCATGGGTGTTTCCGAACAAAGCGGGCGATGATCACATTCGCCACGACGGTCCGAAACAGCGCTGGATGAGAATACGCAACAAGCTGGTGGCGGAGGCCCGGAAAGTCGATGAGCCCTGCCCACTCGACGGCGTTCAACTCTATGACTGCCGGCGCCTCGGCCGGACCCTTCTGGTACGAGAGCTCGGAGTGTCACCCGTGATCGCCGAGGCGTGTATCAATCACGCGCCCGACCGATCAATGCACACGCGTTATGATGTGGGTGAGAATATTGACGATGTTCGCCGAGCGATGGAGTTGTGGGGCGACGAGGTGGAACGGCTTGTCGGTAAACACTCGCGAATAGCGATGTTGACCATTTCGAGAAACGCATGAAGGCAGTGAAGTGTTAGGGTATGATGATCCGGCTTGGACGCTAAAATCCGGCGGCGATTTTAGCCTCTCCACCATTTGAAATGCTTGGCTCTGGTGGTCCGGCCTTGGCGTTAAAATCCAGCGGCGATTTTGACCTTGCCACCATGGCACAGGCCGACGTTACGGGCAAACTCGGCGGGAGATTGCCCATTGTGAGCCATGTGAGGCCGGCTCTCATTGTAGTCGCGTCTCCATGCCTCGATCAGCCGCTTTGCTTCGACCAGGGAAGCAAACCAATTGATGTTCAGGCACTCGTCACGCAGCGATCCATTGAAGGACTCAATGTGGCCATTGTCCGTAGGGGTGCCGGGGCGCGAGAAGTCCATTTTGACCTTGTGATGATATGCCCAGAGGTCCACGATCTGGCCGGTAAATTCGGCGCCATTGTCGGCAAACAGCGCCTGCGGAGCGCCGCGCAGGTAGACCAACCGGTTCAGGACCCTGGCGACATCCTCGCCCCTCAGGCGTGATCCGACTTCTATCGCCAGGCACTCGCGGGAGTAGACATCAATCACTGTCAGCAAGCGGATCTTTGCGCCGCTGGACAGCTGGTCATGAACGAAGTCCAGGCTCCATGCCTGGTTCAGTCCTGAGGGTTTACAGCGCGCTTCGCGATGAACCGCCATCTTTCGTCTGCGGGGCCGTTTGGCGCGTAAACACAGGCCTTCTTCACGGTAGAGCCGATAAACGATGTGCTTGCCGACCTGCCAGCCCTCTCGCTTCAGCATGATATGAACACGCCGGTAGCCGAACCGGATCCGGGTCGCCACAATCTCATGCATGCGCTGGCGCAGCTCGGTCAGCGGGTCCGTCCACAGCGGCTTCCTTTGCGTTGAACGGTGTTGCTGCGTCAGGCGGCAGGCCCGTCGCTCGGAGTAGCCGTGTGACGCCCGCACATAGTCTACTACCTGTTTCATGAGCGATGGCCGGGGAACTAATGAGATGGCCCGCCCCGTCTCTCTGCGGCAAAGTGAAATGACAACCAAAGGAGGAACCAATGATTAGAAATGCCCCTAAAAATGCTGCCGTGTTCGGCATCGATCTTGGCAAGAACGTATTCCACATCGTGGGCACAGATGCGCAGGGAAGTGTGATTCAACGAGTGAAGTTCCGAAGAGACACGCTGCTGCAATTCTTCGAACGCGCAAGCCCCACAATCGTCGGCATGGAAGCGTGTCCCGGCTCGCAATGGCTCGCTCGCAGGCTTGGCGCGATGGGGCACACGGTTCGGATTATGCCGGCCCAGTTCGTGAAGCCATATCTTAAGGCAAACAAGTCTGACACGCTCGAGGCAGAAGCCATCGCCGAAGCCGTGACACGGCCAACGATGAGGTTCGTTCACGTAAAAACGACTGATCAGGTCGACATCCAAAGTTTGCACCGCATCAGGGATCAGTTGGTCAGACAAAGAACCGGTCTGATCAATCAGATGCGCGCGTTCTGTCTGGAATATGGCGTTGCCATTCGTCAGGGCGCTGGTGTGTTCAAGCTGGATTTACCGCGCGTTCTTGCCGACGAGGAAAATGACCTAACGCCTGCGATACGTCGCCTGCTGACAGACATGTTCGAGGATTTGCGGCACCTAGAGGCCCGTATCAAGACAATCACTGTCGAGATCGAGGCACTGGTCGCGCGCGATGACGTTGCTCGGCGGCTCACGACGATTCCGGGAATCGGCCCACTCGGTGCAAGCGCCCTTCTGGCAGCGGTCGGTGATGGAAGACAGTTCCGCCGAGCACGTGACCTGGCTGCCTGGCTTGGGCTCACGCCCAGAGAGCACTCTACCGGCGGCAAACAAAAACTTCTGGGCATTTCAAAACGAGGGAACACATATGTGCGACGGCTGCTTATCCACGGCGCCCGCTCCTGCATCATTCACCTCGACCGCAGCAGGCACCGACTTGGCGAGTGGCTCGATGCCTTGCAGAAGCGCAAGCACATCAACAAAGTAACCGTTGCGCTCGCGAACAAGATGGCGCGCATGGCGTGGGTGATCATTACCCGGCCAGGCGCGCTCTATGAACGGCGCGATCCGGCCCTAGGCTGAGGACTGCGCCCCAACAGATTGCGAGGCTCGGGAGAATGATGACGAGACAGTCGATCGGCATATTGTAAACCCGCCGCAAAAAAGCGGGCGATCAGCCCGAGGTACTTAGTGGGAACAATGTGCGCGTATCTCATCATGGCCTGGCTGCAACAGCAGCCCACTTGCGAGAGGCCGGATACATTTAAGCAAACTGTTACTCGTCAGACACCACCCGAAATCCCTTGCAATGACGGGGCGGACCATACATTTTTTAACAGCACGTCCTGAAGGACCGCCTTGTCCAGGCTAAGTTCGGCGACAAGCTTCTTCAGTCGCGTGTTCTCATCCAGAACCTGCTTCAGCTCGCGGACCTGATCGGACTCCAGACCCGCGTACTTCTTCTTCCAGCGGTAATACGTCATCTCTGAAATGCCGAGTTGCCGGATCAAATCCGCAACCGGCATACCCATATCAACCTGCTTCAATGCAGCCACGATCTGTTCCGTTGAATAGCGCTTCTTCATGTCGAATTTCTCCTTCGAAATCCGCCAGAAAACTAACACACTTTCCGGACCACTTTCACCAGCTCACGTCATGTGATCGAGATGTGGAGACGCGATTATAATGAGTGTCGGCCTTTAACAACATGCTGATTCCGTCAAGCGACACCTTCACTGAATGCGCGGATGAGTTGGCTGAGCGCTCCCTCGGCTTCAGCGAAGCACGAGCCCGGTTCGCCCCGCTCATGATATTCGCTAATGACTGCCAGGCAGATAGCTGCTAGCTCTCTGGCTAATCCATTCGCGCCTGCGGATGCTTCGAGGCTTTTGCGAAAATCATTTGTCAATCGATTAGCAGCCGCGCCGACCTTGCGGGATTCGACGTTCGGACGCGCGAGCAACAATTCGCGCCTCCGAAGATGCCAGCCTTTCTGAACGAGAGACAAGGACGGCTTACCAAGTTCGGCGGCAACGAACCCGTCGATCAGATTGGCAAGCAAAGTGCATACAGCCAAGACTGCTACGTCATTGCGGAAACCATTCTCAAGCATCCTTGTTTGCGCAGTATAAAGGCCCAAAAGAATATCGACGGCGGCAGATGAGAGCCTCCCCACAGGCACGTCAGCTTTGTCATCGCCTACCGCATTTCTCGCCAATGCCGCGACAACAGTCACTCGCCCGGACCCGATTGAAGTTTTCTGCACAAGAACAATAGTCTACATTTCCCCGAAGAGAGCCGGCCTCACAGCGGCAAGACCAATCGAATGCGTAATAACTCATGCTTCGGACAGCTTGTTCAGAAGCAGAGCTAGCCAAGGCGAAGACTCTTATACTGGAACCTGTTTAGGGAGCACATACCGCCACGATTTTCTGAGACGTTTCGGACAGCCCATTGATGCGCGCTTGCCGATCCGGTATTCCTGCCGATTCAACAAGCTCGTCAATGGACTCTTGTCCTTGTTCTTCAGCGCCTGTTGCTAAGCACTCACAAAAATCCTGACTCTCCTCCTCGCTCAAACCGTCAGCAACAGAAACCGTTACGCAGACGCGCCGCAAATCATCTCGGCCCTCCGCTTGCGCGCTCGCACAATACAGGGCCGCAAAACCAGAGGCAATCAAAGCAAACTTTTTCAACATTTTACCACTCCTTTTTTAGTCCTTGTTCGAACTTAATTATTAAGTCAATTGCAGCATACGAATTTTAGATATTTTCGTTTCGCACTAACGACGCACCGCACCTATTTTTCTTCCGCCTCCTGAATGAAATTCATGACGAGTTTTTCAAATCTCGCAGCATGTTCAATTTGCGCCCAATGCCCGCACTCTCCAAAGACATGCAACTGAGACCTCTTGATTAACTGCGACAGCCGCAGGCCATTTTCCAGCGGCACAACCACGTCTTCACGCCCATGAATAACCAGAACCTCATGAGGAATTTTCTGGATATCGCGTTCATCACTTGCCAAGTGCTCCAGCCATCTCCCCCGAGGCGCAGGAAACATCGCTGAGAATGACTCCTGAAAACCCGGACGAATGCTTGCTTTGTACCGTAGTTCAGCAAGCTCATCCGTTACCAAACTTCGATCATATGCAAAGATATCCAGCAAACGGCGCATATTTTCAATGGATGGAGAATACCCCCAAACCTGGTCAAGTCCCTCACTCAGCCCCAACGCCAAACCCGCGCTTCCCATCAGAACAATGCGCCGAACTCTATCCGGGTGTCGAATGGCCATCGCAAGAGAAATCGCACCCCCGAAGGAATTGCCTACGAGATCGGTCCGTTCAATATCAAGAGCATCCATCAACCCAACAACCTGGTCGAGCCAACTTTCCATATTATAGTAGTCTTTACCCGGACGTTCTGAATATCCGAACCCGAGCATATCAGGAGCAATTACTCTGGCCACCTCACTAAAATTTGGCATTGCCAATCGCCAGTTTGCCCAAGCTGAAACCCCCGGCCCTGATCCGTGAATCAGAAAGAGCGGTTTCCCAGAACCGAGATCATGATAGTTCGTCTTTACACCGTGAACTTCAATGTTACGTGCGATCTCTGGGTTGGTATTTTCAGATACGCTCTGAATGGCCATGCTAGAATCTCCTAAATGCAGCGTCGGGGGTCGGACGGATCTGGATCAGTTTTGCGGACGCGCCGCTCAAGCTCCTGTGCCCATAAACTTATGTCCCCACATGCTGATGCTGTCATATCGGACGACAGACCAATCTGACTCGATGGGTCGAGCGCCCCATCCATACTCGACAGCAAAGCCGGAAGGCGTGACGCCGTAGAACGAATACATGTGGTCATTTGTGTGCCGACCGAGCGTCATCACGATCTCATTCTTCTCTGACACGCGATCATATGCGCGCCCGACATCATCGAACGAGCTTACTTCCAGCATAAAGTGGTGTAACTTCTTGGAGGCGGGCGCTTGGATTAATGCCAGGCTATGATGGCGCCTGTTGCAATGGAGAAAGTTCACCTGAAGCTTCACGTCCGGATTGACCTGCCAGTCGATGATGTCGGATAGCTCCATTCCCAGTCCACGGATGTAGAAATCCAAAGAACGTTCAATATCTTCAACACTCAGGACATAGTGCCCAAGTCCCTGATCCTGAGTTAGAAATCCAGATACACCCGTAGGCGAAATAAACGGCTCTTCGTAGAGTTCGCTGGCACCATAATACACCTCAATCTTGATCCCTGACGGATCAAGGCAGGATACCAAATCAATCACTCCCCGTTGCGCCAACAGCTTGGAATCGGCCTGCTCGACGGAGATACCCATTTCCTTTAGTCTTTCAGCGATCTCAAGCATCTCGGCCCGATTCGAAGCTTCGAACCCCGCATACAAAAGATCATCTGCGGCACCCGGATGGACTGCAACCCGCCAATTACGAGAATCCATTCTCAGAAAGAGAGTGTCATTTCTCGTCCCAGCGTCCATTAGCCCTAACGTTCCGGTTGCGTAATCCCGCCACGCATCAATGTTTGATGCAGAAAAACCCAGATATCCCAACTTCTTAACGCTCATTGTCTTCTCCCTGTCTTTTTGATTTTAGTATGTATCCGTACTTATTGTACTTCACGCGACCGTCTTTGCCGCCAATTTGAAAATGTCTTTCATGCGAATGAGTGGATCACGAATTGATTTCGCATCTACCTGCATCCTCCGTTCAATGATTTTTGATGCGAAAGAAAAATCTGCCGGCTGGTTTATTGAAACAACAGATTGAAGCTCCCCACCATTCAATCGACACACCGTCATTCCGGTCCCTCCGGGATCAACCCGAGTGACGACATCGCCAGGACCAGTGACTTCGCCCATCATCTGTATCCGATGCCCCGCTATCTCCGTCCAAGAAATCGGAACTTGCGGTGCTGGCTCACCCTTTCCGAGCATTGCTCCCGCAGCCACAGCCGCCTGGTTTTGAGAATTCAGATAAGTCTCCAGACTGCGGCGCCCTCCGCTCCTGAGAGGCCAACTTGCGACATCGCCCGCTGCGTACACCGTGTCGCTTGAAGCCATACCAACTGAATTTACAATGATGCCCCTCGCGCACGCCAATCCAGCATGCTCTGCTAAAGCGGTGACCGGCTCCGCACCAACGCTGACGATTGCCAGATCACCAGAAAATCTTCTTCCGTCGCCGCATCGTACTTCCCGGAACGAGGGGTCTAGATCTACATGAGTAATTGAGACACCCGTGTGGACTTCAACCCCTATGGCCTCCAATTCCTCTCGACACCACGAGCCTATTGTCTTGCCCAGAACACGCAACAAGAGCTCATTGGCAGTCTCAAGGATAATCGCCTTTGCACCCATCTTCTGAATTGTAGTGGCAAGCTCACATCCAATGAGGCCTCCCCCGATGATGATGACTTGTGCCCCAGGGGAGATTGCTCCCTGTAGAGCCACGCAATCGTCAAGTGTCCGCAGTGAGTAAAGTCCCGGCGTCTCGCTATGCGCATCTAGACGCAGAGACCGCGCCCGAGACCCAGTGGCAAAAAGGAGCTTGTCAAACTTGAGGTCCGAGCCAGAGCTCACCTCAATACGCATCGAGGGCAAGTCTATTGTTTCAACGCGAACTCCCAGACATTTCTCGACCCTGAATTCTTCGCTCCAATTACAACCCATTAACAAAGGGGGGGCAGATTTGGTCGCTAAAGCAGACTTGGACAAAGAGGGTCGATCATATGGCTCATACGGCTCGTCGCCAAAGAGGAAAATCTTTCCCTCAAACCCCTGGTCTCTGAGCGACCGACACGCTGTCGCCCCCGCCAGACCCGCACCTATGATCGCGAAACTCTGCATCAATCGTTGACCTTACCAGATTCGAAATCCACGTAGACGTCGTTGCCCTCCACCTTCACGGGATAAACAGTTAAGGCCGCGCAAGCGGGTGGAGCCTTCACTTTTCCCGTCCGCACACAGAATTTTCCCCAGTGAAGCGTACACTCAATGACGCCATTTTCGAGAAAGCCATCCGCTAACGACCAGTCGCCATGTGTGCAGCGGTCCTGAGTCGCGAGGATCTCTCCGTCTAAGTTGAATAGCGCGATAGGTTCGTCGAACAACTCCACCCGCAACGCGTCACCTTCAGGAACTTCGTCTAGGCTGCAAACTTTCTTAAAAGCCATCACGATACCTAGAAAAAGATGCTGAGATTATTAGAGAGAATCGTACTTTGATCGATGTGTATGGTTCTCTTAGCGATCATGAAGCCGAGCTTGTTGTCACTGCGGCGCAGTACATCCATTCGCTCTCCTGCAAAAATATCGACCTGCCGTTCCAGACGATTTCGGTAAAGAATAAATGACGACGTCACATGAACTTCCTGATCATCACTTGCATCGTTAATGATGACGTTCGCTATGATGTGGCGCGTTCGCGAAGCCGGGCTTTCAGACCATCCGACATCCGACATTAATTTCCGCTGCCGCCCACGCATCATCACTAGATCATCATCAAAATGCGCGTACTCACCGTCCTTAGAGTATTCGAGCTTTTGATCGCGCCTCGTGCGATTCGTTCTCAACGGCATAAAGTACCTGATGTCCTTGTCCAGAAGGTCAAACCAATCGTTGAACTCGTGCCGATCAAGCAGAAGAGACTCCTTATAATAGAATTGCTCAACTTCATGCTGCAGCAGCAGAGCGGCAGTGCTTATCTGCGACGCTGATGACTCTGGTCCCACTTTTTCTTTCAGCATAATTATCTCCAATTTGCGCGATTTATGCGCCCGTTATTCGCGAGGGTTAATAGAACTATCGGTTGAGCGCACTTCGCTCTGCCTACGAAACGGGTGATCCGCTCACAGACCTCCCTACTTTGGCCCGAGTGTGTCCCAATCAGGTTCAGTCATCATACGGATCCACTGATGATAGAGTCCGCGAGCGGCTTCTTCATTGTACACATACCCAATACTGCCCGGGTAATGCGGATTATCGGCAGCAGAACGACCTTTTCCCATTTGAATGTTGAGCCGGCGCTTCCTAGCCTGATGCCCTCGCAACACAGCCTGGATTTCGACCCAGTTTTCACCATCGTCTTGCTCGAATACGCCTCCGGCAGAAAACGTTCTTAATGTCTGACGGCGGTACTCTTCCTTGATCTCGTCAGGAGCATCAGCATCTACAACTGTAAATGCCCATATCTCTGTCTCGTTCGGGCCTCTCGGCTGCCAGGTTCGAACGGTGTTGATACCGGGAAGGAATGAGCAGGTTGGGAAAACAGTCATGTGCTGGACCATCAATTGACGCGCACGCTCTGCGCTTCCCAAGCGCCTCTCCGCCCTGGCGGCCGCTTCACCTTCCGTCCAATATTTAGCAATCTTGGGCCCCATGATAGCCACTAGCATACCTGGCTCTCCGACATAGAAACCCGTTCCATGCCCGCCCCACTTCGCCCTGAACTGGTATCCCACCGTCGGAATCTTCGCATCCGAAAGCTCCATACCTTCGGGCAGGCCCGCCTCGATACCGGACAGATGGGATACGGTTCCGGCATGATACATGTCACTACAAAACTGCTCAGCGGCAAACTTCCAGTTGCATGGGATAACCCATTTCTGCATGCCGCTGATAACTTCAGTACCCGCCTCGGTTCGATCGAGCATGTGGTCCATGTAGAATGTCGCGTCGCCAAGATACTCGCGCAGATTTGGCGCGTTTTTATCCCAGTTCGCGAAGATCAAGCCCTTGTAGGTCTCAACCCTTGCCTGGCCCGGCCCCCACTCGGCCTTGTTGAAGTCCTCACAGAATGCCTCAGACTCATATGGTACGTTCACCAAGTTTCCGCCGATGTCGTACGCCCAACCATGATAGCTGCATGTAAACGATTTTGCGTTGCCGCCATCGGTTCGACAGATTCTCATCCCCCTATGCGGGCACTGGTTTAGAAAAACCTTCAAGCTTCTATCTTTTTGACGCACAAGAATGACGGGATCCTCGCCCATATAGGCCGTCAAAAAGTCACCGGCTTTGGGAACATGTGTCTCGTGCCCGAGCATAATCCATGATCGTCCGAAAACGCGTTCCTGTTCCAACTCATACAGATCCTGATCTGAATAAATTCTTGGATCAAGCGTGCCATTCTCTTCGTCAAGCAGAGCCGTTATCTCCTCGACATTCCAAACATTTTTCTTCTCGAACGCCTTTGGTTCGTGCCCGATGTTCAGGCGCGTCTTTGTTTTAGCCGTCGTCATATTTGTAACCTTCCTTGATATCATGAGCCGCCCATGCCTCCATTTTTAATATGAGGCCTGCCGGCAGAATTAGCCTTCCTTGTCCGGACTTTCCAAAATCAGACCACGCCCCTTCAAGAATTCTACGGCTGACCAAATATGAAAAGATAGCGCCTCAACCGCCGCATCGGCGTCACGCGCAATGGCCAACTCGAAAATCTTCTCGTGTTCAGAATGAGCCAACACGCCAGGGCTTACTCGACTGGCTGTAGACAACCGCCGGTAGCGTTCCGCTTGCTTGTAGAGAATAACTCGGAACTTCTGCACCCAGCGAGAGGAAGAAGCCGATACGAGCGCATCATGAAATTCCTGATTGCGCTGCTCCCATATCTCGAATCCTGCGATTGGATTAGCTTCGAGCCTTTTCTCCGCAAGGGACAGTTGGTGATATGCTTGGACAACCCGACCTTCCCAGTCATCTTTCCCGGATACGATACTATCCCGCAACGCTGATGCTTCCAGCAGGACCCGCGCCTTGGTCAAATCCTCGAAATCAACAAGCGACATCGGCGCCACTCGAAAACCTTTTTGGGATTGAGTAAGGACGAGCCCATCCGACACGAGAAGAGATAACGACTCCCTCACAGTGCCAACACTCACTCCATAATTTTCACTAAGTGGCTGAAGCCGCAGCTTGTCACCCGGTCCATACTTGCCGTGGATAATATCGAGACTCAACTGCTCGTAAGTCGACTCAATCAGGCTCCGAGGCCCGTCTGATTCGGACTCAAATTCCGTCCGGCGCTGGAACATTTCACCCGTGGACATGATTGATAGTCTCTTCCTCACCTTGGATTATTCTTTTTTATCAAATAAAATTATTTTTTTTCTTATGTCAACAAAATTCAGGATTCATTCCCAATTTCTCAGCATTCCGTGTGGGCCATAGAGTCCCACACACGCCCGATATTCGTGTTCATTATCCTTTGCCCAAGCGCCTGACAAAATGTTCACTCGAGAGATAATCCAGACGCACGTTAGCGTTCGCACTTCCGCGTAGCGCGCCTCAAACAAGCACTCTCATGAATCTCAAAACCAATTCATTTACTTCCTCAGGCCGTTCTTGTTGAATCCAATGACCGCATCCGGATAGAATGTGCGACCCGACATAATTCGGAACGAACTCGCCTACACGATCAATTGCCTCTAGCCCCCATCCTGTCGTGACATCGCACTCTCCCCCAATAAACATCGCAGGTGGAAGAAGCTGAGTGCCGTCATGTGACTCAAGCTGCTCCCAACTCTTTTGAATACCTCGATAATAGGAAAAAGGCCCTATCATTCCTGACCGCTCGAACTCTTGCGTATAGAAGTCCAAATCATCCGTTCCCAACCAGACCGGAAGATCGGCTGGCGCATGCATTTTGTCCCGCATTCGAGCACCAAACGGTATACTAAGGGCGCTCGCACGTATGATGTCCACTTGCGGTAAGTCCAAAAGTCCAGACAAACCCGCACCCTTCATACTCTCGCCTGAAAAGGCCCACAGAACGTCGCGCATCCAACCACCCGAATCTTCTTCGAATTCCCGTATGGCCGGTGCCAGCGAACCAAAATAGTCCTGATAGAATTGTTGGTCTGGTCCAGCCAATTCTTTATGAATATCTTCTGGAGAGCGTTCACCGAAAGGAGAGCCAGGCAGAGCAATTAGCCCGCGCCCAGAGAAAGGAATTGCAAGCCCCACAACGCCACGGAAGATTTCAGGATGCAACCAGGCCGCCGTCCAGGCAATCATTGCCCCCCAGTCATGCCCAACGACAACGGCACTTGAGGCACCTAACGCCCTGACCACACCCACGATGTCCTCGACAACAGATTTGATCAGATAATATTCGGAGTCCAAGAATTTGGATGATCGCCCATAGCCTCTTAGATCAATGGCAACGGCCCGGTAACCGGCCTCGGCTAAAGCTGAAAGCTGGTGGCGCCACGAATACCAGGACTCCGGAAAGCCGTGAACGAGTATGACTAGTGGGCCTTCGCCTTCGCACACGGCGTGAATTCGGGCAGAGCCGACAGTCAAGAATTGTGAGCTTCTTTGTTGCATGATTTTTTCCGAAATCAGAAATCAAAATTGTCTCTGTACGTCCGTGAAGGTCGGTTCCAAAAAGCAAGTCCGGATAGCCCCTCGGGAGGTATCCTGCTGCTCCGAAATAACTTGACCGCATAGCTCTCCGCCGAACTATTCAATTCTCAAAACGACATTGCCCGGCAACGCTCCGCTCTCAACCAGTTCATGGGCTTCCACGAGATTTGCAAAGCTCACTTTTTTTGCAATATTATGCAGGACGTTCTTGTCCTTAAGCATGTCTTGGAGCACCAACAGGGCTCTTTGCCTATCTGGCCTGGATAATTTGTACACGATGAAAAAGCGATAACAGATATTGCGCCCGATTGACGGCGAGAAAGGTAAAGCGATTTCTTTTTGACTGCTGCCATAGATGACGGCCAGCCCCCCCTCTTTCATAACCGCCACGTCTATTTGAATGTTGGCAGCCAAGTCTACTTCGATAATCCGGTCGACGCCCCGATGGTCCGTAACCTTGTTGATTTCTTCGACCAGCGTGTCTGTTTTGTAGTTGAATACAAAATCTGCTCCTGCGCGCCTCGCTAGGGCCGCCTTCTCCTCACTGCTGACTGTCGCAATGACAATTCTGGCACCACAAAATTTTGCCGCCTGAATCGCGTAATGGCCAACCGCACCTGCGCCACCCGCGACGAGGACAATCTGCCCCCGAACTCCTCCGTCAGTTGCGACGGCATGACAGGCGGTCATTGCAGGAATGCCGAGACATGCACCGTTCTCAAGCGCCAGCCCGTCCGGCATATGCTCGACCTGCTCAGAAGGCAGCACAACGAACTCAGCGGCAGTTCCATTGCTTCTGTTCCATGCGGCATTCCAGACCCAAACCGCATCGCCCGGCTGAAAATCGTCAACGCCATCACCAATCATATCAACCAGTCCGGCTCCGTCGCTATGAGGAATGCGTGGAAATGGAATTGTGGAGGGGATGTGCCCACTGCGGGTTTTGACATCAGAAGGGTTCACACCCGACCATTTTAACCGCACCCGAACTTCGCCGGCCCCAGGCGCCGGCATCACCATCTCCCGCAGCGTCAATACGTCCGCAGCTGGCCCTGTATTCTGGTAGATATAAGCTTTCATGTTTTCCCTTTCTGGCGTCAATTCCAGATTCAAAAATTACTCATCTGTGGGCCGCCAAGACATTTGCCATTGTGGTGAGGCCGGATACGCGCCTACCGAGCAATGGCTGAAGTGATATCATTCAATACCTGCGGGTCATCGATCGTCGCCGGAACTACATAGTCTTGCGACTCCGCAATGCTCTTGATCGTTCTCCGTAGAATCTTTCCCGACCTTGTTTTTGGAAGTTGATCGACAACGATGACGCGCTTGAAGGCAGTTACCGGACCAATTTCGGTTCTCACCAAGTTTACGATTTCTCTCGTAATTTCTTCCTCTGCACGCGTGACCCCATCGTTCAAAACGATGAGCCCAATTGGTAATTCTCCCTTCAAAGAATCTGCAACTCCAATAACGGCGCACTCCGCGACATCTGGATGCGCCGCCACCACTTCCTCGATTGCACCAGTGGACAGGCGATGACCCGCAACATTAATAATGTCGTCAACGCGGCTCATGACGAAGATGTAGCCCTTATCGTCTATATATCCGGCATCCCCGGTCTTGTAGTATCCGGGGTATTCCTCAAAGTATGATTTTAGAAATGACTCATCGTCATCCCACAGTGACAGCAAACACCCCGGCGGAAGCGGCAGCTTTATGACAATAGCTCCGTGCCCACCTTGCGGCATTTCAGAACCGCTCTCATCCACAATGCGAACATCAAATCCAGGCATAGGAACTGTGCTAGAACCATATTCTGTTGGCAGCTGTTCTATTCCCAACGGATTGGCTGCGATCGGCCACCCTGTTTCAGTCTGCCACCAGTGATCTACGACTGGCACATCAAGGAGACGCTCTGCCCACTGGATCGTGTCAGGATCTGCTCGTTCACCCGCAAGAAACAGCTGTCTGAAACCGGAATGATCGTAACCGGAAAGTAATGAGCCTGCTGGGTCGACTTTCTTGATCGCCCTGAACGCCGTGGGTGCCGTGAAGAGCGTATTAACCCGGTGCCGCTCAATCACCCTCCAAAAGGTTGCAGCGTCTGGTGTTCCCACCGGCTTTCCTTCAAACAGTATCGTCGCACTGGCGTTAAGAAGCGGACCATACACAATATACGAATGACCGACGACCCATCCTACATCCGATGCGGCCCAGAACACCTCTCCCGGTTTGACATTGTATACATATGCCATCGACCATTTGAGAGCGACCGCATACCCCCCGTGATCCCTGACGATACCCTTCGGCTTTCCAGTCGTCCCCGATGTATGCAGAATGTATAGCGGGTCGGTAGACGCCACGCTCACACATTCGGCTCTCTCGCCAGCCGTTCTTGCGGTTTCAACCAGGGCGGCCCAGTCGAAGTCCCGCTCATGCTCAAGCTCGCACGACCTGCTAGAACGCTGGAAAATGATTGAACACTCAGGTTTGTGCGGGCTGAGCCTGATCGCCTCATCAAGGAGAGGCTTGTACTCAACGATACGACCAGGCTCGAGCCCGCAGGACGCTGACAACACAATTCTTGGCGTCGCGTCCTCGATTCGAGTGGCAAGCTCTCTAGCTGCGAACCCCCCGAATACGACCACATGGACTGCTCCGATGCGCGCCGTCGCAAGCATCGCAATCACAGCCTCGGGAACCATTGGCATGTAAATCAAGACCCGATCGCCGGCATTCACCCCACGCTCTTTTAGCACGGCCGCAAGTATACCAACCTCATCGAGTAGTTCAGAATAAGTATACTTCCGCACCGCTCCCGTCATTGCGCTATCGTAAATCAGCGCCAGATCATCTCCACGGCCATCGCGCACATGGCGGTCCAAAGCATTCCAGCATATGTTACATTCGGCGCCGACAAACCAACGGGTCGCATGATCTTTCGATTCTCTGAGTACGTCGTAAGGTCTATACCACTCAACGGCATGAGACGCTGCCTCCCAAAACTCATCAGGTGCCGATTCCCATTTCTGGTATGTCGTTCTATAACTTCCCATAAGAATGTCTTCCAATACTGCCGGGTCCACCTTGCCGCCACTATGTTCTTTACAACCGCACAACCAGTTTCCGGCCTGTGACCAAGACGGAATAGTTCCAATTTTCTTCGGTGTGAATCGTAGCTCGGCAGCACGTGCGGGTTGGCAATCTTGATGAATGCCAACCCGAGAGTGACTAGCGTTTGTCTCTCAATTTATCGACGTCGAACAAAGAATTGTCCATCTGATCAACTTTCTCCCAATCCGACGACATGCTGAGCATCGTGTGCCGTTGTGAAATCAAGTTTGGAATAATCACTGAACGCCACATTGCGCGTCCCGTTGTGGGCTGCCACCAGCGTGAATCGTCCCAAGTCCGCCATAGGTTACCCCGACGATCGTACATTTCCATCCACTGGGTATAGTAGAGTTCCTTATCTACCCAAATGCGTTTTTTGGAGTACTGGTAGCTGTTGGTGAGATCATCGATATCATAAACCCATACCGGCCTCAGCTCCATGTCAACAATTCCCGTCAGAGCGCAATGCGCCTCATCCGGACGATAAGGATCGTATGCTGCACCAACCTCCGGTGCGGCTAATACGAAGCCCTCTTTAACCATGGTGTACTTGAATTTGCGTTTATCAGTTTTGGTCCACTGACTACGCCATTCGTCCCAAGTGAGCTCCAGAGACGGAGCAATTGGATCTTGGCCATTGGTACCAGTAAGAGTGCGAGTACGACGGAGCGTAGGGATGAAAATCTTGAAGTTGTCATCTTTGTCAGCATCCGCGTACCGAAGTCGGACACCGGCTAATCCTCGCACATCCCTAGGCGAAGTTAGTAGCAAAGAACCCGCTTCGGTGACACCTTCATATCCCGGAACATTACCGAGCGGAGTTTTACCAACTCTACCCGCCATCTTGCGCCACCAAATATTGCCTGTGTAAGAGCGTTCGACCTTATTGCTGGAGCTACAGCCGGTCATCAGTACCGGGTTGAACCAGAGATCTTCTGTTCCCACGCCGTGCGCATTGAACAACCAGTTTAGTTCATCACCATTTTTTGGTGTCAGGAAAGGCAATCCGCTCTTTGTGAGAACGCCATTCTTTCCGTCCCTGTCTACCAACTCGCCCTTTTCATTAATCGTGAAGGGATCTTTGCCCAGCTTCTTGGTCGCATCTAGCAGAGCTTTCTGCATATAATAATGGTTCGTGGGAACAATGCGGATACCCTTGACACCCATCCACTCACTATTGAGCCGATCAATCCAGAACTTTGGAAGATAGTCTGACAACCAAGGCATTGACGCCAGGTTGTCTTTCGTGATGATTAACCCTGGTTTTAGCTCGCCCGGAATATCGGCGTCCTCTATGAGGCTCGAGGCCGTGTAACCTCTGAAATCCTTCCACTCTTTCTCAAGTTTTCGGGTCTCATCATTGTCAAGCATATCAGCCCAGGCTTTGTGTTCGGGCAAGCCCGTCTCCTTGGCAAACGCCTTCCAGCGCTCGATATAATCTTCTTGTGCATTCGCTACGGGCGTTGCAGCAGTCGCAACTGCCATAAGCGCCGTCGCTCCGATCAGAAAGCTTTTCAAGCTTAACCGTTTCATTTTCTTCTCCATCATCAAGAACCAGACATCTTTGCGTTATCGTTATGTTTCTCTAGAATTGGTAGGTCAGAGAAAACTCAACGTAGTCCGATTTGTTATAGAGCCCCAAAAGGCCCTGCTCATCCTTCCCGCTAAAGTAGCCCACTTCAATTCTGGGCTTCCAATTTCCTCCTCCTACGGAGAAATCTATTCTCTGCCTTATCGCAACGCCACCTTTATCCATGTCCCAGATCGCCAAGCCATCCAGAGTCACTTTGTCGTTTAAGAAACCCTTCGTGTACGTCTGAGTTATGAATTCCTGGTTCTCTTCAACATTTGTAAGCGCGTAAGGCGCCTGAAACAGGAGCCCATCAGCATCTTCGGTATGGATCTCGAAAAACTGAGTTGTCATAAAAATCGAACTGCGCTGCGATTCCCACCCCGGCACCCAGAAATTATAATCAAATCCGACCAGGACAGACAGCTGATCTCGTCTCGCGATTGTGTCGTCACGGGTAGTGATGAGAGCTGGTGTGCCGACGGTCATCCGCCCGGGCACAAAGGGGTTCTGAATCACCCCCTTGTTGAAGGGTTTGTCAAACTCGTATGCGGCCTCCAAACGCAGTACCGGAGAGACATCCTTTCGACCGAATCGGAGCTCCGTCATATCGCGTGTGAATGAAAAACCGACGGTCTTTTGCCGAAGTGTGTAATCGAGGTCAAAATCTGCAGTAATAGAACACGGCACCCCTCCAGCCGCCGGATCCAGAATATCAAGGCAGCCGAACGGAATTAGGGGAAAGTCCCCCGGCGCCGCAGTCCCAGCTGCGAGAGACTGGATGAAGTCAACGTACTGACCAGGCGCATTCATCGCACCTATAGTGGTTGGGAGATCAATGGGCACATTGACAACGCCCGCTGCATTTGGATCTCCGATAAATGTGCCAATATGAACTGTTGCGCCGGTGTTGACGACTATCGGCAGATCCTGAAAACCGTAAAATCCATTAATTGTCCCCTGCCCGCCAAGGACATCGAATTTTAGCCGCATGCCGACCTCGGAATCTTCCCAGTCGTCTGTTTCCTTGTCCGACAGCCTTGCTCCCAACAAGGGCATGCCGAAACCCGACTGACCTTCCACCAACCTCGGGAAAGGCAGACCGAAGGGGCCTCCGGACGTACTGGAATTCGGCGTGGGATTATTCACGATGAATTCGGAATGGCGCACCACCGGAGTATAGATCACTTCCAGTGATGGATCCTTCAGTCCTAACCCCTCGAAAGGAGCAGCCAACCCAAGCTGGTCGATATCCAATGATAGGGCTGCACTCCACTGAGGTATCCGCAAGTCCTCGGTGTCTGTAAATATACTCCTTTGGCGGAGATCCTGTGGATTCAGAATATCGAGAAGCCGCAAGCCATCTGCTTGCCCCCACCCTCGCTGAAACTTTCCAATCTTCAGCGACGCGCGTCCCTCTGAGTCAGCTAACGCTATCGACAGCTCTCTAATCACGTCCTGCTCGAAATCATCGAGTATGCGATTTTCTTCACCGCTATTACCAAACGGTTCAGGCAGCGTGAGCGCCCCATCCTGCGAGAGTAAAAAATCAAAGCGATCTAGAAACGGAGGGCCTTTAGTAAAGTCTTGCGTGCCAGGCCCGGTTGAATCTCCATCATCAAGATCATAGTACCAATCGCCGCGCAGCCAAAAATCGGAAACGACCGTCACGTTGCTATTGGGAGTCCACTCAGCCTGAAGCTGCGCTACAAACTGGGAAGGCCCCACTCCAGTTCCACCACCATACCGGTCAAAATAGACGCCCGTCCCTTGCGTCAGACGTCCGCCCACCCAGACATTGTCGGGCAGGTTCAGCGCTTCAGCCAATGACTCGGCATTCGCTGCTAGCGGCATCATAAGGACTGTGGAAAATGCTGTAGCCCCGAGCAGGCATAGCTTTTGCGACTTAGTTTTAGTTTTTTTATTCTTGGTGTTCATCTTTCTCTCCCTCACTTTCTATTTTTTCCGATGCGCAGCCAGGCTCTATCGCCCTCAATCTAACCAACCATCGCCCTGACTATTTTCTTCTGTGTGCTAAACGGAAATCCCCGCGGCTTCAGCAAGCCGATTGCTGCAGGCACAACAGTGAGCGCCCCCACCATGTTGAACATCAAGATGATCGCCAACAGAACGCCCATCTCGGCTTGGAACCTGATCGGAGACAGGAAGTACCACGGCAATAGCGGCAGTATCATCGTCAGTGCCGTAACTATCACGGCAATACCAGACGTGTTGAACGCCCGGCCCGTCGCCTTCGCGAATTCATGGCCGTGCCTCATTTCGTCGCGTATCCGGTCTGCCATGTAGATGCTGTAATCAACACCACGGCCCAAACCCAACGCAGCAAGCGGGAGCGTATTCAAGTTCATCCCCACGTCCATAAGCGTCATGACACTCATGGTGATAAAGTGAGATGTCGTCAGTACAAGTATGATCACGACTGCAACTGCGGGTGATCGATATAGCCAGAGCAGGTTAACTGCGATAACGATGATAATGGCAATAAGGAGCACATTTTCTTTATGCTCGATCTCGTCGTTGCTCGCCTTAATTATACCGATCTGTCCGCCGGCGAACCTCACACGCGGCTCCCCATCTGAAAACTGATAGGTGTTTAGAAATTCTTGGCCCGCCGCCATCAACGCATTCACGGTGTCAGCACTATGCTCCCCCGTATAAATTGAGAGCTTACCGATGCTCCATTCCGGGTTCGTATAGGCGGCAAAGTCTCCTGGCTCACCGCCAGACCGGAACATGTAAATGTTAAATCCTATTTCTTCTTCTGTATCAGGAATTGTTTGGTATGAAGGGTCCCCTTCCCACAAAACCATGTTGATATTTTTTACAATCGGAACAAGGCTCTGTGCGCGAGTTGCCGGAAGAACTCGTTCGTAAATATAGCGATCAAATGCTTCGATCTGATGATACACACGCGGATCTAGCATGATCTCTCCATCACCGGAGAAATAGGCCTGCATTACATCCGTACCGACACGGTCAAAGCTTGAGTTGATTTTTTTGACATCTTTGTTGTATTGGGAATCTTTCCACAGGATCGGGCTCCCTTCTGCGTCACCTATTTTTAGCCCCTGCGAAATGAAAATGCCCGCAATCAACGCAGCGACAAAAGCCGGGAGGAATACATATCTGGACGTTTTCAGCCCAAATATTTTGGCTAGTGCGGCTTGACCCGGTAAGGTGGTGCGGAATTTTGTCGGCTTCCGAAGGACCGCCATGAACGCCGCAGCAACAATAATTCCCGGGGTCAGCGTTAGAAGCCAAAACGTGCAAATGAAGGCAAGCGACTGTATGCTTGGGATAGTCACCAGAGCCAGAACCGTAAATCCAGCTGCATCGGTAATCACAGCCGCAGTGCTCGGGAACAGAAGGCGCTCAAGGCCTTCTTTTACTGCATCACGCATGGTGGCACTATTTTCGATTTCATCGAAAACGCGCGAAACGAATTGAACTGAATGGGATAAGACAGTGGCGAAGACGAAAAACGGCAGCAGGAGCAACAGGGGATCAAGATTGTAACCGACCAAGCCAATGACGCCAAAGCCCCAAATCGTGACAGCGAAGGCCACGAGCATTGGAACAGCAACGCCAACCCAGGATCTGAAATAGAAAAGTAGGACGGCAGCGATAGCCAGCACAGACGCCGCAAAAACCAACAGCATCTGAGGCAGATATTTCTTAACCGTACCCAGAAGTACGGGTCTGCCAACGACTGATATTTTTACATCTTTCGTCGAGAATTCTGATTTTAGATTGTCAATAAAGGCGACGAACTCCCGAGAATCCACCTCCTCTGAAAGCTCGGCAGAAATAAGCATTGAATGCTCATCCAGTGAAACCAATGAGCCGAGAAACTGCCCCCTGACGATTTGTTTGAAATGCTCCATATCAGACTCAGAGCGGGGCACTTCCGGCCACATAAGAGGACTGACCAGAATTTGCCCCTCCCCGCCGGCCACCGATCTCGTCTTCCGGAGATTGGCCGCCTCAAACAGAGGGCGGATATTGTTATCGTGAAAATAGAACTCGTCTGATACTTCCCGATACGTTTCAAGAAAGTCCGAATTGTAGATGTCGCCTGCTTTATTTTCGACTTCGACAAGGACATTATTGACTCCACCAAACTGACTCCGGAACTCCTTATAGAGTTCGACATTCGAATGGTTTGCAGGCAGCATATCTTCGAGAACGACCTTCAACGAGACACCTGTCACGCCGAAATAAGCCGCCCCCGATGTGACCAGAAAAGCGATTGCCAGAATGATTCTGGGAAATCTTATGACGAAATTCGAAATATAACTTACCACTGAATTTGAGCCTTTGATTGAATTTGCAACAAGCGAACTACTCCTGTTACCACCGCACTAACGGCTCCGGATCTGAGACATCGAATTCGGTTTTTAGTACGGCACCGTTCGCCCCAACGACAATATACCATCCGTGTTCAGATGTTTTTGAGATTCCTCCGTACCAAAGGAATCCTGGCTTACTCTCCAGGGGCAGCAATTCCGATACAGGCAATCCAGCTTTTACACGTACCACCCCGCCCTGGCCTACGATCACTCCGTCACCATCTTGGTCTAATGTTAGATCGAACAAATGCGCATCTGTCCCCGAGGACAAAGCTGTGATCGTCGGGACACGGTCCTCTAAGCGTTCCGAGCCCTCTTCAACGTCACTGTCCGAACCAAATCGAACCATTGTAAGCTTGCCGCCAAGCCCAGATATTAGCGCCTCCGAACGCCATGCATCTACCGCTGTGAATGTGACCGAGGCATCGGGCGCGTCCAGCACCTCCCAGCTCAATCCATCATCGATTGACGACGCTATCAGGCCGAACTCCCCAACCAAAACCAACCGCCCGTCCTCGAGACGTGTAATGCCATTCAATCTCGGTAGATCACGCCCCTGATATCCGGATAACGCCTGAGTTTGCCACGTTTTACCGCCATCGGACGTGTGAAGCACTGTAGCCTCATGTCCGACGACCCAAGCTGTCTGGGCGTCGAGACAGTAGACATCTCGCAAGTTAATGCCCGGCTCAACATGCACAACTTCCCAATGCGCTCCCCCGTCTTCAGACCTCAGGATCTTGCCTCTACTCGTGACAGCAATGCCGACGGCCTCGTCCACAAAGTCGATTCGCCTAATTAAGTCCGTAAACGGCAAGGGCTCGCGCTTCCAGTGCCCTCCTCCATCCTCGGTCTTCAGTAGTGTCCCGTAGTATCCCCCCGCCCAGCCCACAGAATCAGAGACAAAATCGACGGCAAATAAATTATCAGGAACAAACCGTACACGTCCGTCAGTTGGCATCTCTATATTTGACCGAGGGCTTATGTCGGGGGGCGATAAAACGGCCTGCTCTGCCAGCGCCCCAGGTTGGGAGAAGTAAAGCACCCCAGCAGCAGCGGCAGCATGAGCGAATTTGGAGACCGGCAGGTTCATAGATTTGATCCAAAAGACCGCCAGCACCGCTGGCACAATTTCGACTTAGTTGGTGAACGCGTTCAGGCTGGGTCAGCCCACGCCAATACCGCCATCGGACAAGATGGTTGTGCCTGTGACGTATCGAGCCGACACCGGACAGGCAAGCAACGCATATAGCGCTACATGGTCTTCAGGCTTTGCGGCAAATCCGAGCGGTGTCATGCCCTCGATAAGTTTGTCGATCTCTGGAATCTCAGCCATCTGGGACTTTGCGTGCTCGGATGAGGGCGATCCGGAAAGATTGGTAATCGTACCTCCAGGAGCTACGCCATTAACCCTAACGTCTGGCGCGACTTCCTTCGCAAGCTGCTTGATGAGTCCAATCACAGCGTGTTTCGATGCCACAT
Source organism: Hyphomonas sp. UBA4494 (assembly GCF_002388935.1). Lineage (NCBI taxonomy): Bacteria > Pseudomonadati > Pseudomonadota > Alphaproteobacteria > Hyphomonadales > Hyphomonadaceae > Hyphomonas > Hyphomonas sp. UBA4494. The sequence goes on along the minus strand of NZ_DGNK01000003.1, from coordinate 116,079 downwards.
ATAGCGGACCACCTCCGCCCGTAAAAAAGCTCGAGCTAGAGGCCGTGAAAATTATCGACCCTTTAGACTGGCGAAGCGCAGGAAGACACGCGTACGCTCCGAGCGCGTACCCCTTTACATTCACACTAAAAATATCATCGCAGACTCTTTCGAGCTTTTCTTCATCCTGCGCTTCCAGAGGCGTAATAAAATCCCATATCCCTGCATTGCCGATAAAGGTGTTCAGTCCACCGAATCTCTCCACGGCAAGGGCCGCAGCGCGCTGATTGTCTGCCAGACTGCGCACATCCCCAATTACTGTTTCAACTTCAGCCCCGAACTCACCCCGCAACGAACTCGCCTGTTCGTCATTGACGCACAGGACACATAATCTGGCACCCTCCTCGACAAAATGATGGACCACCGCCCGGCCGATTCCCGTGGCTCCGCCCGTAATCAAAACGGAACTGCCGCTTAGTTTTGGCATAATTAAGTACCTCCCTAACAACCTTACTTGAAGTGCAAGATTTTGTTCTTTTTTTGAGGAAAAATGATTTTTTTGGTTGTGTCAATATTTATTTACGAACAGCGCTAGCTCAAATTCCGCAGCAAGGATCGAAATTTGCATGTGGCCAAAGGCAACTGTGCTATCGATGCCGCTGTTAATTTCGCCATACGGAACAGACGCCAGCGCAACTTAGTGCATCTGACTCCCGGATTGGACAGTTCCCTACGCCCCGGATGTCGACAAACTATTTCCCGACTCCGAGATTTTACTCCGTGCACTAACGTATTACTCTCGGCTTTTCTGGAACACTCCGAACGCAGTCCATGTTCCCACATGTCCTATTGTTCGCGCATGGCCGCTTTCGAGAATATTCTCGACGCATAAATATCATGGGTAGGCCTACAGAATTCCAATCCTGTTCACCCGAGCGCGCAGATTTCATAAAGTTTCACAATGTGGGAGCGATGCCACTCATTCGTATCCGGCCAGGTTGACGCGCAACCGGATAGCGGCTCAACCCAAATGTGTCGTGTCAGGTTGAACTTCACTGCCATTCAAGGTCAGGGAACGCTCAAGAGATACGACAACCAGTCTGTTTCCTCCGGCGGAGCTAGGTCTCCGCCAAACTCTGGGAGCCTAAGCGGCTCCCATTTTTTTGACCTCTCATCTCCACATGATCAGGCGCCGGCCCCTAAGGTGGAAGAGATTGACTGCGCTACCCCGTTGAGCTGAATCAGGCGATCACGCTGTTCTTTAGGACTCGCCCACCTCTGGCTAGATGAACTAGAAATTGCGCCCACGACCATTCCCCGCGAACTGAAGACTGGCACAGCGATGCAATAAAGTGCGTTATGAACCTCGCCATCGTCAACGCCGAATCCCCTAATGCGCGTGCGATGTAGTTCTCGTTCGATTTCGGCTGGGTCCGTGATCGTTTTATCCGTGAGCTTTGGAAAGGGCCCGCTGGTTATATACGCCTGTCGCTCGTCGACCGTCATGTGCGAGAGCAACACCTTGCCGATAGCAGAACAGTACGCCTCCAGCTGCCCTTTCTCGCGCGTGAACACCTCCTCTCCTTCAAATACCGCCTTCGCGAGGTAGGTAACCATGTCGTTCTCCAGAATGCCAAAGTGGGTCGTGGTTTCCAACGCGACACTTAGTTGGTCCAAAATGGGTCGTACTATTTCCGACAGCACAGCATGTGGTGTGAACCCCTCCAGCTTCTTCAAAAAAACAGGGTTGGGCAAATATCGTCCACGCTTGGATCGGCAGATGAGCCCGGCCGAATGGAGGGCATTCAGATGCCTGTACAGAGTCGATTCCGGCACTCCGAGCTGGACACTCATTGCGTCTGATTCGAATACACCGTCTTGCTCAACAAGCGCTCCGAACAAGGCCATCGCCTTGTCGAAGGAAGACATGGATCGTGTCACACGGATCTCCATTTATCACATTGTGATAGTAGTTGGCCTGCCTCGGATTGCAGTGTCAAGTACATCGCGTAGTTTGCGATCTACATTCCAAGTCACTTACGGACGCGAACCAGACCATGATCTCCAGAGATGAAATTCAGAAGGCTGCAGATGCACTGTTCGACGCACACACGGGACAAACCTACTGCGCGCCAGTGCGTGATCTCATTGGTCTTGATCCGCAAGCCGGATACGAGGTCCAGGCGATCAACACAGCCCGGTGGGTGTCCGCAGGACGACGAGTTGTTGGCAGGAAAATTGGCCTGACGTCAGCGGCAGTCCAAAATCAACTTGGCGTAGACCAGCCCGATTTTGGCGTCCTCTACGCGGATATGGAATATTGCGACGGTGATGAAATTCCGTTGTCAGCAACTCAACAACCCAAGGCCGAGGCTGAAATAGCCGTTATACTCGGCAGGGACATCAACGCGCAGGATACAACACCAAGCGAACTTATCCGAGCCATAGACCACGTCGTGCCTGCCATCGAAATTGTGGGCAGTCGTATCAAGGACTGGGATATCCGCATTTCGGATACGATCGCGGATAACGCCTCATCCGGCCTATATGTCCTGGGCGGGCCTGTTCGTGCACTGCATGGGCTTGATCTCGTCAATGCCGGCATGGTGATGAAATGCAATGGACGCCCGGTTTCATATGGCGCCGGCATCGCGTGCCTTGGAAACCCGCTAAACGCCGCCCTCTGGCTCGCACGAAAATGCGCAGAGCTCGGAGCACCCCTCAAGGCCGGCGACGTCGTTCTGACAGGTGCTCTTGGCCCGATGGCCTCAATGGGGCCTGGTGATCTGTTTGAAGCGGATATCGAAGGTATTGGGTCGGTTCGCCTCGCAATTGCGGCGAAATAGGAGACATAGGAAATGACAACTCTCAAGAAGACCAAGGTTGCGATCATCGGATCCGGAAATATCGGAACTGACCTCATGATCAAGGTCATGCGCAAGTCGAAGGGTCTCGAAATGGGCGCGATGGTCGGGATCGATCCCGACTCGGACGGCCTTGCCCGGGCGAAGCGCATGGGTATCGCGACCACGCATGAAGGAATTGACGGTCTCGTTAAGCTCGACGTGTGGCCCGAAATCGGAATTGTCTTTGATGCGACATCTGCTGGCGCACACAAGCGGCACAATGAAGTCGTCACATCCGCTGGCAAGGTGATGATCGACCTCACGCCTGCGGCGATCGGGCCGTATGTCATACCCGTCGTCAATGGTGACGCGCATCTGGATGCGTCAAATGTCAACATGGTCACTTGCGGCGGGCAGGCGACGATCCCAATCGTGGCAGCGGTAGCATCCGTCGCGACAGTCCACTATGCGGAGATCGTCGCTTCCATCGCCTCCAAGTCAGCCGGGCCGGGAACGCGGGCCAACATTGATGAATTCACCGAGACAACCGCAAAGGGTATAGAAGAGGTTGGAGGAGCCCGGAAAGGCAAAGCCATAATCGTCCTGAACCCGGCAGAGCCTCCGATGATTATGCGCGATACGGTATTCACCCTCTCTAGTGGCGCGGATGAGCCTGCAATTGAGGCCTCAATTGAAGCAATGGTTGCAAAGGTCAACGCCTATGTGCCCGGCTATCGGATGAAGCAAAAGGTTCAGTTCGAACGGTTCGGCTCGAACAACCCGGTCAAGATTCCGGGCCTGGGCACGTTCGAAGGCATCAAGACCAGCGTCTTCCTGGAAGTCGAGGGTGCTGCCCACTACTTGCCTGCATACGCGGGAAATCTCGACATCATGACTTCAGCTGGCATTGCGACCGCTGAGAAGATCGCCGCGCGGCGGCTAGCCAAGGAGACTGCCTGATGGCGTTCGATCCCAAATCCGACAATCTTTACATTCAGGACGTCACTCTGCGCGACGGGATGCATGCAATCCGACACCAATACGGTATCGAGCACGTCAGCAAGATTGCCGCCGCCCTTGACCAGGCCGGGGTCGACGCAATCGAGATTGCACATGGAGACGGCCTGAATGGCTCAAGCTTCAATTATGGTTTTGGTGCCTACACAGACTGGGAGTGGATTGAAGCCGTCGCGGATTCAGTGAAAACGGCGAAACTGACCACGCTCCTCCTTCCGGGGATCGGAACGATTGAGGAGCTGAAGCATGCCTATAAGCTTGGCGTCCGGTCTGTCAGGATCGCCACACACTGCACGGAAGCCGACGTATCGAAACAGCATATCGGTGTTGCCAGAGATCTGGGTATGGACACGGTTGGCTTTCTTATGATGTCCCACATGGTCGAACCTGAGAAATTGGCTGAACAAGCCGCCATGATGGAAAGCTATGGTGCCGAATGTATCTATGTCACCGACAGTGGCGGCGCGCTCGACATGGATGGATACATCGCCCGGCTTCAAGCCTATGACAAAGTCCTGAAGCCGGAAACTGAACGGGGTATCCACGCCCACCACAATCTGTCCTTGGGCGTCGCCAATTCCATTGTCGGCGTTCAACATGGCGCAAGACGCGTGGATGCTTCGCTGGCCGGCATGGGTGCCGGGGCCGGAAACGCACCGCTTGAAGTGTTTATCGCTGCCGCCGAGCGAAAGGGATGGAAGCATGGATGCGATCTTTTCGCGCTCATGGATGCCGCCGAGGAACTTGTTCGCCCACTCCAGGACCGCCCCGTCCGCGTTGATCGCGAAACGCTCTCGCTAGGCTATGCCGGGGTCTACTCGTCCTTCCTCAGGCATTCAGAGAAGGCAGCGCAAGATTATGGGATCGATACACGTGAAATCCTGGTTGAACTAGGACGTAGGCGTATGGTTGGTGGTCAGGAAGATATGATCGTCGACGTAGCCTTGGACATATTGAAAGAACAACAATCCACCCAATAACTTGCGACGTGAGAGGCCAATTCTTATAGACCGTAGTCTCGCATCGCGATCACGATGCGAGACTACAATCATATATCTGATATCAATCTCTCAATGCAGCATGTTGTAATGGTGGCTGCGGGCTTCAATCTGTCTGGACGAACGACGCAGTCAGAACACTGCTCAATCAGCTTATGTTTGTACAGTGCTTTTAGTTAAGTGAGCGCACATTTTCACGGCCTTTTGGCCTAAGCGAGCAACCTTAAACTTCCATGATAGATTGAAATTGGCACATGACCTGCATTCCCCTGACGCGGGAGGCTGATCCATGCTTGTTCACACGATAGAAGACCTGAACGATACGCTTGTTAGGTATGATTACACCGCCAATCTCTCACGCGGGAACTGGGCCTGGGAGTTCGCCCGGCGTAACTCTTCGCTGAGAGCCGCCGCCTATTCTGCGCAACCTATACTCGAAACAAGATCGGCGTGTTGTGACATCCAGCTTCTCCGGATTCGCGAACAGGACCACCAAGCCGAGAACTGGGGCCTCCTCTTTTTTCCGAACCCGGATCAATCGGCACTGACCACGCATGTCTTCTGGTCCGACAAGACGTATCCCCGAAAGGTCGCTGTTCACGTGCGTGAACGCGAACCAGGCGAGATCGATGAAATCTTCGAAAAGAGCACACGCCTCTGCAAGATTATCCATCTTGTGGACGCTTTTGAGCACGAGCACATCCTTGTCAAAGGCAAGAAGTGCTCGATTCAGGTCAGGTGCAGTGGCAAGTCGCTGTTATCCCTGGAGCCTGTGAAAATGGAATTCTCGATCTCGGGTTTCAGTACTCTGCAGGATCACGTGAATACGCTGAACCGTGCCCAGAAGGTCTACGGCGACGACGATACATCACCCCCGGTCTGGTCCCGCAAGGGCCTCGGGTATCGCAACGCGCTTGTCGCGCTGGATGCGCAGGAGGCAGGCCTCAGCTATCGGGAAACAGCGATGATCTTCTACGGTGAAAAGCGCGTCTCGGAAGAATGGGCTGGACCGTCCTCTGCCATGAAGTCCGAAATGGCCCGCCTGCTCGCCAAGGGCCAGCGGCTGCGCGATGGCGGTTATTGCTCCCTCCTGGAAGAGAACCTCTGAGCTCACCCTGATACATCGAAGAGCGTGTACGAAGTCATCCAGTCAAACGCCCGATATCGATGAGCGGCTTACGACTTCATAGTGTGTTGTGAGCTTCTCAATGCACCTGTAAGCATCGCCCTCCCCCCGCCCGCTGACGCGGGGCTGTCCGGGCGGCTGGAGCCCACAAAATCCGGAAAGGCATTCGACCAGGCCCGGCTCGTCTCCGGTCACGCGTCCTCCCGTCCGGGAGGTCACGCGCTGCGGGGGCTCGCCGGCTGGGGGCCGCGTTGCATGCTTCCCACTGGCCTTGCGGCCAGAGGGGTCATGGACGCGTGGTCTCTCGAACCCTCAGTCGGCCTCAGGCGATGGCGTGAGCCATTTGCCGAGCACGGTGACGTCTTGGCGTTCGTATCCCAGGGCGCCATAGAAGGCGGTCGCATTCTGGTTCTCACCGCGCACCATGAGCTGGACCTTGGGCGCGCCGCGGACCGTGAGCCAAAGCTCGGCCTCGACCATCATTTCGCGTCCATGGCCGCGGCTCTGACGGTCCGGGGTGACCGCCAGATAGTAGAGCCAACCGCGATGGCCGTCATGGCCAACCATGATGCTGGCGACGACCACGTCATCCACCGTGCCGACGAGGATTGTCGCATCGCGTGATGTGACTGCCCGGTCCAGATCGGCATTCGGGTCGTTCCACGGCCGGGTCAGCGCGCACGTCTCCCAGAGCGCAATCAGCGCCGCGCGGTCAGCTTCCCGGAACTCTCGTATATGCAAGGCCATAGGCACGATATCTGGAGGGATTCGTGTTCACGGCGCCAGCCTGCCTGTTTGGCACTTGCAGGCTTGAGCAAGCTTTCCCAGCAGCCGTGAGGGGGCGGACGGCGCGTCTGCCCGGGCGCGGCCCGCGCACAAGGCGCCGGTGACCTGGAGCCGTCTGGTACCATCGCAATCTCCTACCTTTCCGCCTTGCCCCCGGCCCTCATACGCCCGGGCGCCCGCACCTCTCGTCCGCCCCCTCCCGTCTGCCGGGAAAGGCACGCGGGCGAGGATCAATTTTGCGAGGCTGACATGACCCCTTCACACGAGACTCCCGCTCCCCTTGGAACAGCGACCGGACCGGATTTGCGGGACAGACCCCGCGTCTATGTCGCCTGCCTTGCCGCCTATAATAACGGACGGCTGCATGGGGCTTGGATCAATGCCACCGAGCCGGACGAGATCATGGAACACGTCCGCGCCATGCTGGCGGCGTCGCCGGAGCCGGATGCCGAGGAATGGGCGATCCATGATCATGAAGGGTTCGCAGGCGCTAGCTTGTCAGAATACGCCTCGTTCGAGACCGTGTGTGCGCTGGCGGCGTTCATTGACGAACATGGCGCGCTTGGCGCCAAACTCTACCGCGAATTCGGCGACGACCTTGAGCAGGCGCGCGCAGCGTTCGAGGATTATGCGGGCGAATATCGCAGCGCCGCAGACTTTGTCGAGGAACTGACGCGCGACAGCGGGACGGAGATTCCGGCCTCGCTCGATTATTATATCGACTGGCAGGCGCTTGCCCGTGACATGGCCATGAATGGCGAGATCATGGTGTTCCAGACGGGCTTTGATGAAGTCCACATTTTCTGGAGCCGCTAGTCATGGGGTTCCGAGAGAGATTAGACCGCTATGTCTGCGAAGGCGACAGCATCGCCTGTGAGGTTGACGGCTTTCGCGTCATCGCGCGGATTGTCCGGGACGACTGTCCCGACGCACCGGATGAGCGCCAGGACGGATTCTGGCCATCGCTCTATATCAATGATCCGGGCTTCATCGGACCGGGGAATAATTTCCGGGAACGTCTGGCAAAAGCACAAGCCGAGGCCGAAGCCGTCATGGACGCGTGGCGCAAGGATGAATGGTTCTATTGCGGGATCGTGCTCGCCATTGAATGCGAAGACGTCGAACTGGAGGGTGAGGCAGATCAGGAAAAGGTCCAGTGGACCTTTTCCCTGCCGAACGCCGCCAGCCTCTGGGGCCTTGAGGCCAACTATCCGGGGTCTGACAACGCCTATCTGAACGAGGTCGCGGATGAGTTGCTCCCCGAAGCCTTGGAGGCAGGCCGAGCCGCACTGAAACGGCTGTTGTCCTCTGCGCCATCACAGGCGGCGCGAGCATGAACGCGCTGGACCAAATTCTGGGGCCACGCCCGCGCCTGACCCTCGTCGTCGAGGATTCCCGCATCGTCGAAATCTGGGTCGACGGTCGCGCGCCGCTGATTGGCCTCAAAGACTATGACTGGGGCGCGTCCGACCGGGACGCGATGCGCGACGCAGAAGGCGTCCCCTTCACTCCGATCAACTGGAAAGGCCCGGCTTGGGCGCTTGGCCTTTCGCTTTACCCGCCAGAACAGGAGGACAATTCCATGGCACAGCCCGCACTGAAAACGATCCCCATCGAGCAACTCCATATCAGCAAACTCAACATGCGACATGGGCGAAAAGCCCCAGATGTCTCCGACATCCTACCGTCGATCCGGGAGAAAGGTATCCGCCAGACGCTACTGGTCCGCCCGGAAGGTGATGGCTATGGCGTCATCGCCGGACGGCGGCGCTTCCATGCCTTGCAGGTCCTTGCCGCTGAGACCGGCAAGCCGATCGCCGTTCCGTGCGCGATCATGGAAGCGGATGATGACGCCGCAGCAGTCGAAGCGTCCCTCATTGAGAATGTCGCCCGCGTGCCCGCGACCGAGATGGAGCAATACAATGCGTTTGGAAAGCTGGCCCAGACTGGCCGGACGGTGGACGAGATTGCCGGGCACTTCGGGGTCACGGAGTTGAAAGTCCGGCGCAGCCTTGCGCTCGCCAATCTATCCGGCCCGATCCGCGCGCTTTATGCCAAAGACGAGATCGACCCGGAGACGATCCGCGCGCTCACGCTCGCCACAAAGGACCAGCAGGCCGAGTGGCTAGCCCTGTTCAGGAGCGAGACGGAACGCGCGCCCATGGGCCGCGCCTGCAAGGCATGGATCACGGGCGGAGCCATCATCACGACGGACAAGGCGCTGTTTGATCTGGCGACCTATGACGGCCGGATCACGACTGACCTGTTCGGAGAGACAGGCGTGTTTGCCGATGCCGACGCGTTCTGGAAAGCCCAATCGGCAGCGCTCGCAGCCAAGGTCGAGACCTGTATAGAGGCCGGTTGGCGCAACGTGGAGGTTCTCGAACGCGGGATGTATTTTGCCAGCTGGGAGCATGTGAAACGCGCCCGCACCAAGGGCGGCAGCGTCATTGTCGAAGTCCGCCATGATGGCACCGTGACCTTCCATGAGGGCTACATTACGCAGGCCGAAGCCCGAAAATTGGAGAAGCGCGCAAGGCCGGGCGGCGATGCGGAGGCGACCGAGACCAAGCCTGAAATGTCCGGGCCACTGGCACAGTATATCGGCTTGCACCGCCATGGCGCAGCCCGCGCGACATTGCTTTCCCACCCAGGAATCGCCCTCCGGCTGACGGTGGCTCATGCTATTGTCGGGTCCGCCCTGTGGACTGTGAGGCGGCACGAATTCCTTGCCCGAAAGGAAGACATTCAGGCCAGCGTGGATGGCTCCCGTGCCACCGCCGAGATGAACGCTGCCGGGGACCATGTGCACCGCTTGTTTGAAGCCCACGGGCTCGCATCCCTGCGCGCAAATGGCGACGCCTATCACCTTAGCGAAGTCTTTGCAGCATTGCTCGGAATGGATGATACAGAAACCCTCAACGTACTTGCCTTTGTGATGGCTGACACGATGGAAGCGGGTGGTCCGATTGTGGAAGCCGTTGCCGTCGCCACCGAAACCGATATGGTCGCCTACTGGAAACCGGAACCTGTCTTCCTTGATCTCGTCCGCGACAAGCGCGCCATCAATGCCATGGTGGCCGACATCGCGTCTCCATCGACGGCGAAAGCATCGCTCACGGACACGGGCAAGGCCCAGAAGGAACTGATCTGGAACCGGATCATTGGCGAAGGGTGTGAGGCCAGTCCCGACTGGCGTCCGGGATGGATGCAGGTCCCGCCAACACGCATTGTGACAAATGCGGGATCGCAGCCAGCAGATGCATGGGCACGGATCGCCTGCCTGTTTACGTCAGACGAGGACGACGTTTCTCCCGAAAACCAGCCTGTCGCAGAGCAAGAGGTCGCCTGAGAGATTGCGGTCTTTATGTCCGTGGAAGCAGAAGCCGTCCGGCAGTATGTCGGGCGGCTTTTCCACATGCTTTTACCAGACGACTACGCACCCGCGCGGTTCAGATCAAACCAGATGCGCCTCCAAAAAATCACCGGTCTGTGGGTTTCTTGTGGCCTCCGAATGCGATTGCCAAAGCGGTCTGTTCCGCTTCTCCGCTTGCCTCGGAAAAACACCCTGTTCCCGTCTGTTGCCGTGTGACCTGGACGACACGAAACGGTCCTGAAACCGGACATTCCCACGAATTTCCCCGCCGCTGGGCGGCTCCTCGCGAGACAAATTCGTGCGCCTGTCCGGTGCTCCGCTCTGCTGCGCCCTTGCAGGTTCAGACCCGCTCCGCGCCGTCCGGGCGGTCCGGCGTCGACGGGGACACGGTGTCCTTCGAAGACAGCCACGGAAACGAAAAGGAGACCCCCATGGCAAACGCACTCGGATATGTCAGCGAAACCAAAACCGGCTTCGAAGGCGCCCTCGCAATGATGAACCTCTCAGCCGCCATCCGCATCGAAAAGAACGCGGAAAAAGCCGAAGATGCCCAGCCGGACTACCGCATCTTCGCCGGTGAAACCGCGACTGAAATCGGCGGCGGCTGGATGCGCAAGGCAAAGTCCTCGGGACGCGAATATGTCTCGCTGACCCTCGCAGATCCGCAGATCGGCCCGCGCCGTATCTACGCGAACCTCGCACCGGTCAAGGGTAAGAAAGGCCGCCACGTGATCCTTTGGAACCCCAGGGACTAAGGCCCCGCTGAGATCACCAGACTGGCCGCTCCGGAGAGATCTCCGGAGCGGCTTTGCCTATGCGCCCGTCGCTTCAAGGTCTGTTGGCGCTCACGCCTGTAGGAAGCGATGCGCTGTACGCATGGTTAAGCAGGGTTTCGCAGATGATCGGCATATCTTCGCGACTCCCGATTAGGATCATCCCTTGTTTTCCTGACGCCGGGAGCCGTCCGCGAAGGCCCGGACCTGGCATCAGGAAAGCGTTTCATCATGCAGACCGACGGCATTGGCGAAAGCCCGTTCCTGACCACAAAGGAAGCGGCACGGTTCCTTCGCGTGTCAGAAAGAACGCTCCAGAACTGGCGCTACGCCAGTCTCGGTCCGGTCTACCGAAAGCATGTCGGTGTTGTCGTCTATCATGTCGATGACCTTCTCCGTTTTTCAGCGTCCAGCCACCGCCCAGGAGACGCGAAAAATGGCTATTGATCTGACGCTTGTTTCACTTGTGGAGGATCAAAATGGCCTGACCGAACGCCTGCTCTTTGGTGCGCCGCGCATGATCCGGAACACCTGCGATCACAGGCAGATGGCCGCCTTCTTTCCGGGCGATGTGTTCGGATATGAGCGCAGGCGCACCACGTTTCGAGCTGCCGCGGACTGGCAATTATTTATCATCCGGGCCGGATCATCAGGTGACCGGATCAGCCGAGTTTCAGGCATAAAGCCGGGCGGCATCCTGTTCCTCTCTGCGCTCCATTCCCATCATGCGAGGCGCGCTTTCGAGGCGATCAATGCCATATCCGAGCGCACCGATCCAACCACCATCTCCGCCGCCTTCTGGCAACGCCTGTCCACGCAATTGCAGGCCGGGCTTCCGGTTGAACACCTTCTTGAACGAGAGGTCTGGTGATGGATCAGGACCGCGCGATACCGCTTGCCTTGTCTGCCCTTGGAGCAGGGATTCTCTGGGCGGGATTTGTGCTGAAACCGGCACCGAGACTGCTCTACAATCCGAGCGAAAGCGCACCGATTGGCTGGTACAAAGTGGAGCCGCTCAAGATAGCCAAACGCGGTGATCTTGTGGCATCCCGCCTGCCCGGACACGCCGAAAGCCTGGCCGCAACACGTGGATACCTGCCGGCAGACATACCGGTCATCAAGACCGTCTGGGCCGTTGTGGGCGATAGGGTTTGTGTGGATGCCGGCGTATTGACCGTTGCTGGCCAGCCGCCCCTGCCCCTGCTTGGACAGGACCGGTCCGGTCGGCCCCTGCCCGTCTGGACCCAAGGCTGCACATCCCTTCGCCTGGGTGAAATCCTTCTCATTTCGAATGAGACCCCGGAATCCTTTGACAGCCGGTATTTTGGCCCCGTGAGCCTGTCGCATGTCATCGGGCGGGCTGTGTTTCTGGGGGATATCTCCTGGCACACTCCTGACGAGAGAGAGGCATCGGATTGGGAGGGTGGCGATTGCAAGATAAAAGCTCATGGAGCCAATGAAGGGTCATCGCCTTGTCTGCACATCGATTTTTATGGCTCTATCACTGAAGACATAGCTCCGTCGTCTGAGCGAATGCTCAATGACGACTACAGGATCGGATGGCTCCATTCCGGAGAACTGGCCTGTTTCCCGCCGGAGCAGCCGGAATGAGCACGCCGCCGGACAACCCGTTCACGCCGAGACCTGGCAGGATTCGCTCGGCCGGATCAGGGGGACGCGCGAAGACTTACCTCACGCGGATGACGAGGGCTTTGTCGTCCGCCGGCGGCGCTCGCCGCACCACCCTGCCCGCCCGGCCGCGCCCAATCCCACGCGGCGGGCAAAGGCGCGTTATCGTCAAGGCGCGCATCGTCCGTATGTCGGCATCGAGCGCCGCGGCCCTTGCCGCGCACATCGGATATATCCGGCGCGACGCCGCGCTTGAGGAGAAGGATCGCGGCAAGCTCTTCGATGCCGTGAGCGAGGATGCGGGCGTTTCCGATCTCACCAAGTCCATCGCGGATGACCGGCATCATTTCCGGTTCATCGTCTCGCCTAAGGACGGCGCGGAAATGGCGGATCTCAAGCCTTTCGTCCGCGACCTCGTCTCGCAGATGGAAACCGATCTCGGCACGCGGCTCGAATGGGTCGGCGCGGTGCACCATGATACGGGCCGGCCGCATGCTCACCTCGTCATCCGAGGACGCCGTGACGATGGCTCAGACCTCGTGATGCCGCGGGCGTACATATCGCACGGGATCCGCGAACGTGCGGAGGACATGGTCACACTGGAGCTTGGCCCGGAGACAAGGCTCGAACAGGAGCGGAAACTCAACGCCGAAGTTGCCGCCGAACGGGTGACGCGGATCGATCATTTCATCGCCCGGCAGATTGATCCTGAGGGGGAGTTCCGGCTGAAGGACAGCTCCTCACACTATCGCACCCTTCATGCCGCCCGGCTACGGACACTGGAACGGCTTGGGCTTGCCCAAAAGCTCGGTGCCGGACGTTGGCAGATGCGGGAGAATTTTCGGGGCGTGTTGCGAGATTTGTCCGAGCGTCATGACATCATCAAGACGATGAACCGTGCGCTCGCCGGACGCGGAGACCGGCGGCTGGATGCGGACACAATCTTCGACAAGTCTGATCCGGATGGGCGAAGTGCGACAGGCGCAGTCCTACAGACGGGGCTCACAGGTGAAGCACATGACCGGGCTTACGCGATCATCGACAGTCTCGACGGCCGCGCTGTCTTTGTCGAACTTGGCGTTGCAGGTGAGTTCGAGGAACTGAAGCGCGGCGCGATCGTCACCGTGTCGCCGCCAAACCTTGAACCGAAACCTTCAGACATCACGATCGACCGAATCGCGCGGGCGAATGGCGGGGTCTATTCGGCAAGCCTGCACCAAGCCGACGATCCGCGATCAGGTCCGGAATTTGTCGCAGCGCATGTGAGAAGACTGGAAGCCTTGAGGCGCGCTGGTCATGTCGAACGGACAGCCGACGCGGACTGGAAGATCCCACCGGATTATCTGGATCGCGCGAAAGAATACGAACGGGCGTTTAGGTCAGCGCAATTGCTCGTGCGATCTGAGCTTGGGCTGAAGGATCAGGAAACTGCGCTGGGCGTCACCTGGCTGGACGAGGCGCCTTCCGCATCCGGCGTGCCGATTGGGTTTGGCGAGGAGGTCGCTGAGGCGCAGGTCAAACGGCGTGCGTTTCTGGCGGGGATCGGAATGAATGTGGAGGCAGGCACAGGGCTATCCGCAGCACAGAAGTCTGAGCTGTTGAAACGCGACCTTGCGCAGGCAGGGCGGTCTCTGAGTGAAGAGATCGGGAAGCCGTACTCGCCGGCGCCGGAACGCGGTCATGTGGATGGCACCTACCGCGAACCAGTTTCCCGGGTGAGCGGTAAGTTTGCGGTCATCGAACGGCACCGGGATTTTACGATTGTGCCTTGGCGCCAGGTGCTGGAACAGCGGCTTGGGATGGCGGTGTCGGGTGTTGTGCGCGGGGGTAGGATTTCGTGGACACTGGGGCGCGGGATTGGAATGGAACGCTAATAGCGAATGCGTATTTCGTGCTAGAATACTAAATATGCCGAAAGACTGGGAACCGACAAGATATTCGACCTAACATCGTTCCTGGCGGCAGCAGGGCCGTGGCCCAGAATTGTAGCTGAATCTCAAAATAATATAGCGGGTCGAAGGCCTCAAGTCATTCCACTCAACCTAAGCAAGTGACAGAACCAACGGAATCGATGAAATATGATAGCGTATCGAACGCAACAGACTGTTAATCTTTGTGCACTGGAGCTTAAGAATTTGAGACCATTATCGGACACGCAAATTAATGCACCGAAGGTTTGTCTCTAATATGGAACTAGGTTGCCCCAAAAGGTCTCTGGGTGCTTTTTACACACCTGAAGTCTTGTCCGACATACTTTGCCAGTGGGCAATCACCGATGCCACCAACACAGTTTTGGAGCCTAGTTTTGGGGGATGTGGATTCCTTCAGTCCGCAAAATCTACCTTAACTCGTTTAGGTCAACCCGCGCCGGTGAAGCAATTGTATGGATGCGATATCGACCCACGAGCATTCGGCCACCTGCAGTCGATTTTGTCGCAGCCTGTAGATACCGAACGATTCCATCTGGGAGATTTTCTTGCATTCAAGCCTCACGAGACCTGGCCAGCGAAATTTTCGGCGGTTGTAGGAAACCCTCCATATCTTCCATATCGCAAGATTGATCGTGCGGCTCGAGCGCGTGCACGTGCCATTTTGTCGGCTGCCGGTTTTGATATAGATCTCAGAGCGAGCCTGTGGGCCTACTTTGTCGCACTTTCCTGCCAATACGTTGAGACGGGCGGGCGAACAGCCTGGATCTTGCCAAGTAGTTTTCTTCACGCGAACTATGCAATTGATCTAAGGAAATTTCTCGCCAGACAATTTCCCACGATGCGGGCATTCGAGCTTGAACAACGGTTCTTCGTGGCGGACGGAACGGAAGAGAAAACTATCGTCCTTTTGGCCGCAAATAAGGTTGACCAAACACTAAATGTCCCCAATGCGAGCACAGACATCGACCTAGTGCGCTGCAAAGGGTTGGAAGAAC
This sequence comes from Hyphomonas sp. UBA4494, assembly GCF_002388935.1. Taxonomy (NCBI): domain Bacteria; kingdom Pseudomonadati; phylum Pseudomonadota; class Alphaproteobacteria; order Hyphomonadales; family Hyphomonadaceae; genus Hyphomonas; species Hyphomonas sp. UBA4494. Next base: position 100,623 of record NZ_DGNK01000003.1, on the reverse strand, counting down.
TCACTGAGGCTATCCAGAACTGGGACAATGGCTACTCTGAGCGCACATTGAATTGTGGTACGTCTGTCGCTGACGGGCTACAGACAGATGCCCGTGCGCTCATGGCAGATTTAGCCAAGTCCACATCAGCCACTCTGCTCGGTGACCATGTCGACATCAGAATTGGCTTGGTGACTGGCAATAATAAGTTCTTTGTTCTCGACGAAAGCACACGCAGGCAGAGCCACCTGAATAGCAACGAGCTTCTTGGCATATTGTCGAAGTTTAAATACGCACGTGGCTTGCAGTTCGAAGAAGCGGATCACGCAGAATCACTTAGGCAGGGCGGTCGAGGATACCTTGTTAGCTGCACAACTATTGAAGAGGCTTCAGAGTACTTGAAGGAGTACCTGAACTCTTACTCTCTAGAGGATCGGAAGCAGTGCGCTACGTTTAGGAAACGTTCCGTGTGGCACCACCCCGACGACGGGAACGTCCCTGATGCGTTTTTTCCTGTTATGCATCATGGAGGGCCGCGGTTAGTCCTAAATGAGGGAAAGTACCCCTGCACTAACACGATACATCGCGCATTTTTTAAAAGCGACACTGGGATGCTAGATCGAAAGCTGACTAGCTTGACTTTATTGTCGTCATTTTCGCAAATATCATCGGAGATCGAGGGGCGCTCATATGGAGCTGGTGTGCTCAAACATGAACCGAGGGAAGCTGAGAGAATACTAATTCTTAAGCCGAAGATCCATGGAAACACAATAAATTCAGTTTATCGACAGGCGGATATCCTCTTACGCAGCGGCAAAGTAGACGGTGCACGCCAGCTGGTTGACGCCTCCTTATTTGAAGCTCTGGGGCGCACTAACGCTTCACGCGACATAGAAATCTTGGATAGTGCTCTCAGGGAGATACGAAGCCTAAGGCACCGCTAAGGTCGACGATCCGCCCACTGATCATTCCAAGAAGCATCCAGCAATACATTGGCGCCTGAAACGCCTATAGATTTGGACAACTGGGCCAAGTAATGTGGATAGCATATTTTTTGGGATTGATGGATAAGTGCTAACCATCGACGTTCCTGGCGCAACGATTGTATCCATATTTCCTGAAAAAAATTTGCGGCTACGACCTCGCAGAGCAAAATCACATCCATTGGAGGAGTAAACCACCGCGGCTGCTGCACCGAAGAATCTAGGTGATTGTGAGGAGCATGCTTATACCCACCGTATTGCAAATGCGTTATCGGCCCTGGCTGATCCAGGTTTGCCATATCGAAATGCCAACGCGGGCAATGCACGCTTTCATCCTCGAATTCCAATGTGAGAGCGATATCCCACTTTTTGAATGGAATGGCCTCCGAGTTCGCCGGTGTAACAACACTGATTTCCTTAACACCAATTTTGGGAATGAATTTTCGCCCCTGCCGATCAACACAAGGGAGGAAGGAGACCGGATTTTGTATCGGAATACTATAGTCCCAAGCGAGCTCAGTCTTGCTTTGCAACTTATCTGCGGCCTCAGAAAGAGCGGCAAACCCTTCGGGAGTGAGAATTCTGGTATTCAGCAGCATGGTCCCACAACTATTAAGGGCCTTTGACATCTCCTTATGAGTCGGGACAACCGTCGTAGCGACCATCGAACTACTCGCCCGGTCGTTTGATTATATTCGATCGTATGTCCCTTACGATTTGCTCATCGGCCTCCTCGATACGTATCTGCTTGCGTTCCAACTCCTCTTGCCGATCAACGCAATCATAACATATCCGCCCGCGCTCACTGAACGCCGTAATTCGTGGATCGAATGCAGCGACGGAATATCGGAGTTCAGTTGGCCCGTCGCACACGCGACAAGCTGTGACGAAGAATTCACTAGACGTCCCACTCCAACGCGACACTGCGGGTATGATCTCAAGATCGAACTTCGCATTCAGAAGGCCAACTCGTTCGGCACCGATGATACCACTCAATGGATAATCAAAAGTCTCGCCCGCCCACTGATTAAATCGATGTCGCCAAAAACGCTTCCAATGGGAGGAGAAGACGCCATCATACAGGAACTCGTCAAAACCTGCTGCGGCGGTGAGCGCGGAAAACCCGTTATGATCATTCTCGGAAATGCCTAGCCTAGCGCGCAAAGTACTTTCATCCAGCAAAATGCCTGGCTTCTCTATTAAGCGCTTCAGGATTTGCCTAGCGATCAAATGAGTGGCTTCTGGCTCGCCTCCTGCGTTTACTAGTAACGGCTTCAGACCCTCTGTTGGGATGGTAGCGTATTCGTATTGCTCCAATTTTAGCAGGCTTCGCACCAAGTGCTCAGAGTCAACATTGTCCGTGATCTGCTTAATGTCACTATATGCTGTTACTAGACCGCCAAGTGCTGAGAGCATGTCATCGCGAGAGCCGGGCTCTGGCGATTGCAACTTCGCTTTTAAAAACCAAAGATCGAACAGATCATGTGAAGTTTTATCCGGCGCGAAAAGGTTGCGAATATTTTGCTCGGTTGAGAGCAATACTATGGGCGCGTCGTTGTCAGGATGCTCCAAAAACAACTCTCTTAAAACCTGCGCAAGTCCGCCCGCTCGAAAATCAGAATCATATCCTTCCTTTCGAACAACGTCCAAGCGGTAGTCCATAACGATGATATCCGGCACGATATGAAGCACACGCTTGCTGACGTCTGAAATTGTTGTGGGGGGAACGATTTCAGAAAAATCTATCCCACCCTGACTAAGCAATGCACTTAAAACACGCTGCTGGTCCTCATCGTCGTCAATAAATATTCCTTTGGTCATAGCCACGCCCTCTTCACCCTAGATCGCTTGAAGAGTTACCTCAAAAGCTGTTAAAAAACCCTCCGAGGCATCGACAAGGCGCGCTTCGCCCCCGTAATTAGAAGCGATGTCGGATACAATGGTGAGACCTAGACCAGTCCCCGGACCTGCGACCTCATCTCTCGAGAACTCTGTCGTCGTGTAGAAGGCGTCGAATATCTTGGCCCGATCATTTTTTCGAATCTCATAACCATTGTCCTCAAACCGGAGTTTCACCAGAGATCCCGATTTTATGGCCCGAATTCGTATCGCTGGCCGTTTGGTCCCAGCCCTTTGAAAGGCTTTGATGGAATTTGTGAGGAGATTGAATAGAATTGAATCAAATTCGCTTGTGTGCATGGGGCAACTTCGAAGGCTTTTCGGCTCAACTTCGATATCAAATCGAACTCCGTACTTGTCGAGGTAAGAAGAGAATTGTTTAGTGAACCTGTCGATCGCGCCGCGAATTGGGACCGGTTTCAGCTTTCGCGTTCCTGTAAAGGAAGTTAGATCTTCTATGTATCCACCGAGATCAAATACCCGCCCGATCGCTACTTCAAGAGTTCCTGCCGTACCTTGTAGTGTCGCTCTTTGCTGGGCATCCCTGAGTTCCTTTAGTTGCAAATTAAGAAGTGAAAAACTTCCGGATGTCAGACTTGTGGCGCTTTTGATCTCATGTCCGAAGACGCTGATAGAGAGACCGAGTGATGCTAAAATTCGAAGCATATTCTCATACTCGATCGTGCGAACTCTCTCCTCTTCGGTCTGTGTCTCAAAGTTGATGACCGCTTCGCTGGCCGATTTCCGCACTAGAACCAACGCATCTCGGAACTTTTCCTTGGCATCATCAGTCACGAAAGCTTCCTCCATATCCAAGAGGGTGTCTTCTAAGTCGTCAAAGGACTCTTCGATGACCTTTGACGGTTTTGGCTTACCCACGACCTCCAACGGCTTTGTCGGTTTCGGTTTTCGCGCACGAACGGCTGCAATTCTCAGAACGGCCCACTCAAGGCACTGTCTGGCAAAATGGGTGAGCTCAACAAACGCGTCATTTTCTACTAGACCTTCTCGGGAGCTTGTCTCTTCCAACAGAGCGTTGTCGTCACCAGATATGGACACATGCCCGAAAAAATTGAAATTATTGAATGGTGGAAGAATGAATCTTCGACCAGCGTCGCGATCTAGTTGGAGCCAGTCATTGCTTCCTTCGCCATATGGCAAGACCCGGAAACTGTTTCGATGGATTCTGATGCCTCCAAACTGATCTCCCAATTTTCGGGCTGCTTTGACGGAAATCCCGGGTACAACGTCACTTGAAAAAATGAAGTACCTAGCCTGCAATTTCACAGGGCCCGTCAATAGGTAGCGCGTGTCCGATATTTTCTCATCTGTTACGTTGAGATTATCGGATTTGTACCGGAACGTTGCTACTCCATTCTTGTCGATAGTCCCTTCGATAGTGGCCAACGCGTACTGCAGAAGACTTTCTTCAATTGAAATGGAGAGATCATTTCCGTCTTTGTCACTACCATTTAATTCAACTCTAAAGCCGGGATCCTCGACTTTTAAGCGAGCTTTTCTCCGAGGTTTTGTAATCGGGAACGGTGGCTGCAAAAACAAGATGGATTTCCAAACCGTTTGTAGACTTGCCTCAGTCCACGCATCGCGAAGCCTATTTATCCGCAATGTCGTCCCGTGTGTCTCTAAAGGCGAGTCGTACTGTTCGATGCTTGTCCAAACAGAAGAAAGCTTGCGCCCCGCTACGAATTCCTCGTCCCAATTAAATCTTACTCTGTACCCGAGGACTTCGCCTTCAACGGTGGTTTCGAGAATCAGCTCCTCACCAAGCCGTTGCGTCGCAAACCGACCTATTCCTTTTCGGCCGGCACGCGGTCTATTAAATATGGGAGACGTGTCTGAGTTGATTTTTGAGCTTGTGGAAAGGGTCATCCACGCATCACGAATAACATCCCGGCTCATGCCTATGCCGTCGTCCATGACGACCATCGACCCATTTGGTTTGTCAAAATTATACAATTCGACGCTAACGTTCGTGGCGTCAGCATCGTATGCATTCTTGATGAGTTCAGAAAGCGCCGTTTCTCTCTTGGCGACCAACTCTAGGCCAAGGCGGTTGATATGACTTGCCTCAACAGAGAAGCGAATTTTGTCTTGAGCAAAATCAGCTAGCTCATCAGACAATGACGCGATCGCGGCAAAGTCGGGGGTCTCCTTAGCCAACTCCTTTTCGATCTGCTTTCTAATGTCTCCAGGCTTTGCCATGTTCGCTAATTCAATCTCCACGTTTCGTTTTGAACTCGTCGTACCTAAAATTCGCACCAGCTGACACCGATTCTTTCCGAACGCACCTCCGAGGCCGTTATACTGACGTCACTTCAACAGCCCACACTACTGATAATCAAAAGGAATTTTGAAGGCCAGAACCTATGGTGGCAAAACTGCCAGACCAAACTGTGAGTAAAGGGTATATCGATTTGTCATGAAAACAGGCTTTGCCCAGGGTACTTAGGACCCCCCCCAGATTCTACCCCAAGCTTCACGTTCACCACCCAGTTGTTCCCGAACCTTCAGAATCCCCCCAGATTTCCCCCAATTTCCTCTCTGGAGACTGAGGCGGTGATTGGCCAGGTTCTGTGTCATGAAACATGGCACAAACCTCTTCTGGCAGATCCTTCTCGTCTTGGCTGTTGTCCTCACGGCAGTCTGGTGCGCGACGCAATGGACGGCCTGGTCGCTTGGCTGGTCGCCGCGGCTAGGTGAGCCGCTCCTCCTCATACTCGACATGCCGGTGTACGTGCCCTGGGCCTTTTTCGGCTGGTGGTATTCGTTCGATGCCTATGCTCCAGATGTGTTCGACCGGGGCGGATTGATAGCTGGCTCGGGCGGTATTGCAGCCATTTTGATTGCGGTGACCGGATCGATCCTCCGGGCACGGTGGGACAAGCGGGTCTCGACCTTCGGGTCGGCGCGCTGGGCAGAATGCAAGGATTTGCGTAAGTCCGGCTTGCTGAAACCTTCTGGTGTGTTCCTGGGTCAGGCTCAGGGAGCCTATCTCCGCCATGACGGGCCGGACCATGTCATGGCCTTTGCGCCGACAAGGTCCGGCAAGGGCGTCGGGCTTGTCGTGCCAACACTCCTCTCCTGGCCAAATTCGGTTCTGGTGCACGACATCAAGGGCGAGAACTGGCAGCTGACATCCGGCTGGCGCTCGGAGTTCTCGCATTGCTTGCGGTTCGATCCGACGGACATTGCGTCAACTCACTTCAATCCCCTGATGGAAGTGCGCAAGGGCCATTGCGAAGTTCGAGACGTCCAGAACATTGCCGACATTCTCGTGGACCCGCAGGGCAAGCTTGGCGATCTCGGCCACTGGGTCGACAAGGCCAACTCGCTACTCGTCGGCGTCATCCTGCATGTCCTTTACGCCGAGCGGGAGAAGACACTGGCGCGTGTATCGAGTTTCCTTGCCGATCCCGACCGGACGTTCCGCACGACGCTGTCGATCATGCTCCGGACAAATCACCTTGGCACAAGCGAAGCGCCCAAGGTTCATCCCGTTGTTGCCGAGACGGCGCGTGAGCTGATGAACCAGTCGGAGAACGAGCTTTCCGGCGTGTTGTCCACCGCGCTGCGCTTCCTGTCGCTCTACCGCGACCCGGTCATCGCGGAAGTGACGTCGCGGAGCGATTTCCGGATCGAGGACCTTGTGTCCGGCGACCGGCCGCTTTCGCTCTACCTGGTCGTCCCGCCCTCGGACCTGTCTCGTACGAAGCCCCTCATGCGCCTTATCCTGAACCAGGTCGGCCGGCGGCTCACTGAACATCTGGAGATACGTCCTTCGGTATTCTCGCGTGGCAGATCGGTTGTAGCAAACGTTCTGAGCGCTTGCGGGCTCCTTGCTCCTCGAGTGTCTCTGGTTGAAGCAAAGTCCCGTCGGCGGGTCCTGTTCATGCTGGACGAGTTTCCGGCCCTTGGGCGGCTCGACTTCTTCGAGAGTGCGCTCGCCTACATGGCTGGCTATGGGCTCAAGGCCTTCCTGATCGCGCAGTCGCTGAACCAGATCGAGAAGGCCTATGGCCCCTCGAATGCAATCCTCGACAATTGTCATGTCCGGGTGGCGTTCGCGACCAATGACGAGCGCACGGCCAAGCGGATTTCCGACGCGCTTGGCACCAAAACCGAACAGCGGGCGATGAAGAACTATGCCGGTCACCGGCTCGCGCCCTGGCTGTCGCACAAGATGGTCTCCCGGCAGGAAACCGCCCGCCAATTGCTGACACCCGGCGAAGTGATGCAGCTGCCGTCGGACCAGGAACTTGTCCTTGTCGCCGGCTCGCCTCCGGTACGGGCGCTGAAGCTTCGCTACTACGAAGACCTGAACTTTACCGAACGGCTGAAACACGCGCCGGACTTCGCGGCCTGCATTCCGGACGTGCGGGGCAATGACTGGGGGGCCGAAGTTCGATCAATCCATGAAGGCCTGATGCAGGCTGCAGAGCTCGAGCCTGAAGTCGAGGGCCTTGGGCCTCAGAAGGCACGGGATGCCGCCAGGGAGCGCGCGCAGGTCTCTGCGCCCGCGAGGACCGGCAGACCACAGGCAAAGCCGCGCGGCGCCCCGCAGCCGAGCCTCTTCGATGCCCTTGTGCAGGCCGAGAGCCTGGAACAGGCAACCGGCATCGACCTGACGGGGAATGGCCAATGAAGCCCCGGATCCAGCCCTATATCTCGCCCGAGACCCATCACCGGCTGCAGGCCATGGCGAAACGCCCGGGCCTCTCCGAAAGTGCCATCGTCGACAGGGCGCTGGTGGCTTATTTCTCCGGCGAGGCCGACAATCAACGCGAAGCGGCCATCAACCGCCGGCTCGACCGGCTGACGCGGCAGTTCGGGCGGATCGAGCGGGACAATCTCGTCCTTGCCGAAACGCTCGCGACGTTTGTGCACTATTTCCTGACGGTGACCCCGCCGGTGCCTGCCAACCAGGTCGAGGCGGCGCGCGCCAAGGGCGACCTTCGGTTCGATCTCTTTGTCCGTCAGGTCGCCGAGGCCCTCCGGTCCGGACAGCGCATTCTCCAGAACGCGGTCGAGGACGTGACGGCTGAGGCGGCCAGCCTTGGAAGCGATCCTGAGCACATGAGTGGGGAGCGGGCCGATGCGTGACGCACTGAGCCAGACACGTACCCGTGCCATGCTGGTGACGGCGCTGGGTACCGAGATCGTTGCCGCGCTGAACGATCCCGCCGTGGTCGAAATCATGATCAATCCCGATGGCAGACTCTGGATCGAGCGGCATGGGCCTGGCCGGACCGAGTCCGGTCTGATTGTCACCGCTGGCGACGTGGAGCGCGTCATCCGGCTCGTCGCAAGCCATATGGGCCGGCGTGTCGATGCAGCCTCCCCCATCGTGTCCGCAGAACTCCCCATTGGCGGGGAACGGTTTGAAGGCGTCCTGCCGCCCGTCGCGCCGGGGCCCTGCTTCTCGATCCGCAAGCCTGCGGGCCGGGTGATCGCATTGGATGAGTATGTGTCGTCCGGCATGATGGCTACCCATCATGCCGAGGCCCTCCGGCAAGCCGTTTTGGACCGTGACAACATCCTCGTTGTCGGCGGCACGGGCTCCGGCAAGACGACGCTTGCCAATGCGCTGCTGGCCGAGATTGCCCGGACCGGCGACCGGCTCGTCATCCTCGAAGACACGCGCGAGCTTGTTTCGGCGGCAGAGGACTCGGTGCAGCTGAGGACGCAGCCGGGATCCGTCTCCTTGGCCGACCTTGTCCGCTCGACGTTGCGGCTCCGGCCTGACCGGATCATCATCGGCGAAGTCCGGGGTGCTGAGGCCCTCGACATGCTGAAGGCCTGGAATACCGGCCATCCGGGCGGCATCGCGACGCTGCATGCAAATTCCGCCCTTGGCGGGCTCTCCCGGCTCGAACAGCTGATCGGCGAGACCTCGGCGCAGGTGCCGCATGATCTCATCGCCGAGACGATTGATTGTGTCGTCTACATCACGCGGCGCGCAGGTGCGCACCGTGTCGAGACGGTCGCGCACATGAACGGGCTTGGACGCGGCGGCTATGATCTTATCCCTGTCCAGCCGGACCTGCAGCTCGTTCTGCCGAGCCTTCCCTTTTCCGAACCGCTTCTCTCCACCGCTCCAGAAAGGACGTAACTCCAATGAACGACAGACTGATCAAAGCCCTGAGCCTGACGGCATTTGCCGTCGCGCTCACCTTCCCGGCCCATGCGGCCGGCTCCGGCATGCCCTGGGAAGCCCCGCTGCAGTCGATCCTCGACTCCATCGAAGGGCCGGTCGCCAAGATCCTGGCGACCATCGTTATCATCCTGACCGGTCTTGGCCTTGCCTTCGGTGAGAGCGGCGGCGGCATGCGCAAATTGTTGCAGATCGTGTTCGGTCTCTCGATCGCCTTTGCGGCGACCTCGTTCTTCCTGTCCTTCTTCTCGTTCGGCGGCGGGGCAACGCTCTAATGGCTGTCATGCGTCCCCTGCCCCCTGGCTATAGCGTGCCGGTCCATCGCTCGCTGACGGCGCCGATCCTGCTCGCGGGCGCGCCAAGGCTTGCGACCATTGTCAATGGCACACTGGCGGCAGCCCTCGGCATCGGCCTGCAGCTCTGGGTGGTGGGGCTCATCTTCTGGACCGTGGCGCAGGGCATCTGCGTGTTCGCCTCCCGGCGCGATCCGCAATTTGCCGACGTCCTGATCCGGCACATCCGCACACGAGGCTATTACGCATGCTGAATCTTCGTGAATACCGCGCCCGGCCGGCCGCCCTTGCCGATCATCTCAAATGGGCCTGCCTGATCGCGCCCGGCATTGTCCTCAATAAGGATGGCAGCCTGCAGCGCACGATTGCCTATCGCGGACCTGATCTTGAAAGCTCGACGCCGGAAGAACTGGTCTCTGTCACGGCCCGCATGAACAATCTCCTCAGCCGGTTCGGCTCGGGCTGGGCCTTGCATATCGAAGCCGACCGCAGAGCATCCGTCAACTATCCAGAAAGCACATGGCGCGACCCAGCCGCCTGGCTCGTCGACGAAGAACGCCGGGCGGCCTTCGAAGAGCATGGGCGCCACTTCGAAACAGATTGCTACCTGACGCTGACCTGGATGCCACCAGCCGACCGGACAGCCCGGATCGAGCAACTCTTCATCGACGATCCGGCCGAGGCTCCGGCCGCGTTCTGGAGCGAGCATCTTGCCCATTTCGAAACCGAAACATCCCGGGCACGCGACATGATGGCGGATCTCATGCCCGAGGCCAGGTTCCTGGATGATCACGAGACGTTGACCTACTTGCATGCCTGCATTTCGGTGACGCGCCAGACTGTGCGGGCACCATCCCTGCCAATGTGGCTCGATGCGCTCCTGGTCGATACGCCACTAACGGGCGGGCTCTCGCCCCGCCTTGGCGAGGAGACGCTGAAAGTCCTCACCGTGAACGGGTTCCCGGCAACCGGCGAGCCGGGACTGCTCTCAGACCTCGACCAGCTCGGCTTTGCCTATCGCTGGGTGACGCGGTTCCTGCCCCTCGACAAGCCGGACGCCGAGAAGACGCTCAACACTTACGTCCGCAACTGGTTTGCCAAGCGCCGGTCCCTCACCTCCTATTTGCGTGAAATCCTCACCAATGAGCCGGCGACGCTGCTCAACACGGATGCCGACAACCAGGCCGCCGATGCAGACGAGGCCTTGCAGGCGCTCGGCGCAGGTCATGTCGCGTTCGGATATTGCACGACGGCGATTGTCGTCCGGCATCCCGATGCCGCGATTGCCGAAGACCAAATCCGCGCTCTTGAGCGCGTGATCCGGGGGCGCGGGTTCACCTGTGTCTCCGAAAGCGTCAACGCCGTTGAAGCCTGGCTCGGGACGCTGCCGGGCGAGGCCTATGCGAATGTCCGCCAACCCCTGCTCAATACGATCAATCTTGCCCACATGGCGCCGCTCTCGACGCTTTGGGCCGGACCAGAGCGCAACGCACACCTTGACGGTCCTCCACTCCTGATGGCGCGCTCGGCCAGTGCGACACCGTTCCGGCTCGTCACACACCAGGGGGATGTCGGGCACATGATGGTGGTCGGCCCGACCGGGGCCGGCAAATCAGTTCTCCTGTCGCTCCTCGCCTTGCAGTTCCGCCGTTATGCCGGTGCGCAGGTGTTCATTTTCGACAAGGGCGGGTCGGCGCGATGTGCGACGCTCGCCCTTGGCGGGACTTGGTACGAACTCGGCCTTGACGGCGACCTCGCCTTCCAGCCGCTGCGGGATGTGGACAGCGAAGCAGGGCTCGCTGCGGCGCAGGCCTGGGTGCTGGGGCTGATCGAGCAGGAAGGCGTTACGGTGACGCCGGAGGTGAAGCAGGCTGTCTGGACGGCGCTGCAGAGCCTAGGCGCCGTGCCGGTTGCGCAGCGAACGCTCACCGGGCTGGTGGCCCTCATCCAGGTGCCGGAGCTCCGTCAGGCGCTGGAGCCCTATACGCTCGCCGGGCCTTATGGCGCCCTGCTCGATGCCGATGAGGAGAGTCTGGCTTGTCGAGACATCCTCTGTTTTGAAATGGACGCGCTAATGCAGGACAAGCGGCTCGCCGCGCCGGTGCTCACGCACCTGTTTGCGAAACTGGAAGCCCGATTCGACGGGAAGCCAACCCTGCTCATCCTCGATGAGGCCTGGCTGTTCCTTGACCATCCGATGTTTGCGGGGCGTCTCCGCGACTGGCTGAAGACGTTGCGCAAGAAGAACGTCTCGGTCGTGTTTGCGACACAGAGCCTGTCGGACATTGCGGCGAGCGCCATTGCGCCGAGCCTGATCGAAAGCGCGCCGACCCGCATCTTCCTTGCCAATGCTCGGGCCGAGGAGCCTTCGCAGCGCGCAGCCTATGAAGGGTTCGGGCTCAATGACCGTCAGGTTGAACTGATCGCAAGGGCGACGCCGAAGCGGGACTATTATGTTCAGACGCCGGACGGCAACCGCCTGTTTGATCTCGACCTCGGCCCGGTCGCGCTCGCCTTCTGCGCCGCCGGGTCGAAGGCCGACCAGAAACTGATCTCCGAGATAGTTGCCGCAGCCGGACCGGACGGGTTCGCACCGGTCTGGCTTGAGGCACGCGGACTTCACTGGGCCTCAGACCTGATCGGAACGGAAGGAGATGTGCCATGCGCCGCCGAATGATTGCCTTGCTGCTTGGATCGGTCTCTACGTTTGGACTGGCTGCACCATCGGCACACGCCCTGCTCGGCGTCGGCGATGTCGTGATCGATCCGACAAACCTCATTCAGAATATCCTGACGGCCACCAACACGCTGGAGCAGATCAATAACCAGATCGAGCAACTCCAGCACGAAGCGCAAATGCTGGTGAATCAGGCCGAGAATTTGAAACGCCTCGACTATGGTTCGATCGAGCATTTGAAACGCCTGCTTGAGCGCATCGACACGCTGATGCGTGAAGCGGGCGAGGTGACCTACGAAGTCGAAGAATCCGAGCGCCAGTATGAGGAGGCCTTCCCGGACTCCTATGAAGACCTCACCAATGAGGAAATCGTGGTTGAAGCCGCAGACCAGTGGCGGATCAGCCGGGAGGCCTTCCGGGCCTCGATCCAGGTCCAGTCCGGGATTGTGACGTCTATTGCGGAATCCCGCGAGACCCTGACGGACCTTGTGAGCGAGAGCCAGTCGGCGACGGGGAACCTGTCAGTGGCCCAGGCTGGCAACCAGCTTGTCGCGCTCTCGGTCGAGCAACAAATGCAGATGCAGCAGCTGATGGCAGCGCAATACCGGATGGTCGCGCTCGAAGAGTCCCGCCGGGCCGCCATCGAGGAACAGGCCCGCATCCGTCACCAGCGCTTCGTCGGCGACGGTGTCGCCTATAAGCGGGATTAGGGCGATGGAAGACCTCGGCGTCATCGACCAGTTTGTTGCGACCTTCTCCGCCTATATCGATAGCGGGTTCGGCCTCTTGCAGCCGGATGTCGCGTTCCTGACAAGCGCGCTGATCGCGATCGACATCACGCTGGCAGGTCTCTTCTGGGCCATGGGGCCGGACACGGACATTGTCGGCCGGTTCCTGAAGAAAGTGCTGTACGTTGGTGCCTTCGCGCTAATCCTCGGCAACTTCGCGCTCCTGTCGGATGTCGTGTTCACAAGCTTTGCCCAACTGGGCCTCAATGCGACTGGCGGCACGATCACCGCCGAGGACATCATAAAGCCCGGCTTCGTGGCAGCAACCGGGTTCGATGCGGCCCTGCCCCTGCTCGACGAAATCGAAAAGCTCACCGGCCCGATCGCCTTCTTCCAGAACATTGTTATCATCGCCGTCCTGTTCCTTGCCTGGATCATCACCCTCCTTGCTTTCTTCTTCCTCGCGATCCAGCTCTTCGTCACCATTATCGAATTCAAGCTGACGACGCTCGCCGGGTTCGTGCTGATCCCGTTCGCGCTGTGGAACAAGACCTCGTTCCTGGCCGAGAAAGTGCTCGGCAATGTCATCGCGTCGGGCATCAAGCTCATGGTGCTTGCCATCATTGTCGGCATCGGCTCGACCATCTTCGCCTCCATCACATCGACCTTCCAGCCAGACGAAGTGACGCTTGAACAGGCTGCCTCCGTCATCCTCGGATCGCTCTCCCTGCTCGCCCTTGGCCTGTTCGGGCCTGGCATCGCCACAGGCCTTGTCTCCGGGGCACCACAACTTGGGGCTGGGGCCGCCATCGGCACGGCAGCGGGCGTGGCGGCTGGGACAGTCGCGGGCGGTTCCATCGCCAAGGCTGGAATCGGCGCTGCAGCCAGTGGGACGCGCAGCGCGGTCGGTGCAGCAGCGTCCATGGCAGGCGGCGCGCGGACGGCTTACCAGATGAATGCTGCCGCTTCCGGCAAGACCGGTGCCGGGGCCACGATGGCGGGCATGAGCGGTGTCGCAGGCGCAGGTGTTCGCGCCGCCGCTTCGGGCGCCAAAGGTTTTGCCCGGCGCGCGTTCGAAAGCCAAAGTGAACGACACCAGGCAGGCGCCCGCGCCGCCTTTGCGGCAACGGGCGGAACGGGTGCGCCTAATGCAGGTCCCGCCAATGGGCAGAATTCTTCCCCGGACTGGGCCCGGCGTATCCGGCGCGACCAGTCGACCCGCGATGCCGGCATGATGGCGGCCTCAGCGGTGCGCGACGGCGACCGGCCGGGCGGCGGCACATCCATACAACTGAAGAATGACGAGGACTGACATGAAGCTCTGGAATCGAAATTCCACCCGCTATGGCGAGACACCGGAACCTGTCACGCCCTACCAGCGCGCCGCGCAGGCCTGGGACGACCGGATCGGTTCGGCCCGCGTGCAGGCGGCCAACTGGCGGCTGGCCGCACTGGCAAGCATTGGCCTCTCCTTCGTTTTGGCCGGCGGGCTCGTCTGGCGCTCGACCCAATCCTTCGTCACACCTTACGTAGTGGAACTGACAGGTGAAGGCGCCGTGCGCGCCGTCGGCCCGGCCGACGGGCGCTATGACCCGACCGATGCGCAGATCGCGTTCCACCTTGCAGAATTTGTGAAGAACACGCGGTCCATCTCGATTGATCCAGTTGTCGTTCGGCAGAACTGGCTGAAAGCCTATGCCTATGCGACCGACCGGGCCGCTGCGACGCTCAATGACTATGCCCGCGACAATGATCCGTTTGCGGATCTCGGACGGCGCTCGGTGTCGGTCGATGTCACGAGCGTGGTGCGCGCATCCGATGACAGCTTCACCGTGCGCTGGCGCGAGACCGCCTACCGCAATGGCACAGAGACCGGCCAGTCAAATCATACCGGCGTATTCTCGATCGTCATTGACCCGCCCCGCACCGAAGAGGCCCTGCGGGCCAATCCCCTCGGCCTCTACGTCCACGGCCTCAACTGGTCGAAAGACCATCAATAGGAGCATATCCCCCATGAAAAGCCTTGCCCTCATCCTCCTCGCCTCGACCGCCCTTGCGGCGTGCGAGTCTCTCCCTGCCGCCGTCGGTCTCGACATCACGCTCGATGAACCGGACTATGTCGAAGACCTCTATCTCGCCCCCGACGTGGAAGAGGCCGATATCGCCGACGTGGGCCTTTCTTCGACGCCGGTCGTTTACCGCACCTATACGCCGACAAGTGTCACAGGCGCGATGCCCGGCCAGTTGAAACCCATGCCGACGGAGACAGATGCGCCATCACTCAAGCCTTACCAGGCCATCGAAACGGCGAATGGTAAGGCGGCGGTCGAACCCTCCCTCGACAATTACATGAACGCGATCCAAGTCTATCCTTATACCGTGGGCGCGCTCTACCAGGTCTATTGCGCGCCCGAGCAGGTCACCGACATCGTCCTGCAGCCCGGGGAGGAGCTGGTTTCGGTCTCTGCCGGTGACACAGTCCGCTGGGTGCTCGGCGATACCGTCTCCGGCACCGGCACTGAGGCTCAGGCCCATATCCTGATCAAGCCGACCCAGGCTGATCTCAAGACGAACCTCATCATCACGACGAGTTTGAGAGCTTACCACCTCGAACTCCGCGCGTTCGAAGAGACCTATATGGCGGCCGTGTCCTGGCGCTATGCCGATCAGCAGTTGGTGACACGGGTGGCGAGTTCGAGCGCGGGGCGGGCTTCCGCATCGTCGTCGCCAGCGGGATTGCAGCTTGATCGGTTGAAGTTCAGGTACAAAATAGACGGCGATGCGCCGCACTGGCGGCCCGATCGCGTATTCGACGATGGGCGCAAGGTCTATATCCAGTTCCCGGCCCGGCTCGACCAGGGCGAGGCTCCGGCCCTGTTCGTTATCGGAAGGGACGGTAAGGCCCAGCTCGTCAACTATCGCATGTCCGGCGACTATTATGTCGTCGACCGGCTGTTCGCCCGCGCCGAATTGCGCCTTGGCGAAAAGCGCCAGGATGTCGTGAAGATTGCCCGCAATGACCTTGGCAGCGCGAAGCCATGACAGAGGCCGTTTCTCCTCCAGCCCAACCGCTCGAAATCCGCGGGCGCCCGAGACCCGTGAAGCGGTTCTCCAAACGGGCGCTGATGATCCTGCTCGGAACCGGCAGCGCAATCGTGCTTGGCTCGCTCGCCTTCGCCCTGCAGGACCCGAAGGATAATGTCGGCGGTCCTGCACGTGAGCTCTACAATACGGGTCATAATCCGGAAGCGGATGGTCTCGCCGCGCTGCCGAAGTCTTATGGAGAGCTGCCGCCAGAAGAAGACATACTCGGGCCACCGCTCCCGGGAGACCTTGGGACACCGATCCTGAAGGCACAGCGCGAAGGGCGGATGGGATTACCTGAGCAGGATGCGCCCGATTCTGACCCGATGCGCGAGCAAATGGCGGTGCTGGAGGCAGAGCTGCGGGCGCGTGAGGCGGCGCTGACGGATGCAGCGCGGGGGAGCGGGGTGTTTTTCCAGGTGGGATCAGGCGCAGGAGCGAAGAGCATCGGCAGTTCAGTTGCGGCATTGTCAGCGCCTTCGCTGAACTTTCCGGATCTTTCGGCATTTACGCCATCTGATGGCAGTGCGTTCGGGTCATCCTTAGATGAGGACCCAAACCGTCAGGTTCGCAAGCTTGATTTTCTGGGCACCGAGACGGATCCTTCGATCTACAATCCGCACCGGTTGGAGACGCCGGTCTCACCCTACCAGCTGATGGCGGGAACGATCATCCCGGCAACACTGCTGACGGGGGTGAACTCCGACCTTCCCGGCCAGGTCATCGCGCAGGTGACAAGCCCGGTCTATGACACGGTCACAGGTGAGACTGTGCTCGTACCGCAAGGCGCGAGGCTCATTGGCCGCTATGACAGCGTCATCGCGTTCGGCCAGTCCCGGGCGCTGCTCGTCTGGAGCCGGATCGTCATGCCGGACGGCACATCCATCCGGATCGACAATCTCGCCGGCACCGATGCGCGCGGCTATGCCGGGCTCGAAGACAAGGTCGATTATCATTCCTGGAAGCTGTTGCAGGGCGTCGCACTGTCGACTTTGCTCGGCGTCGGGTCCGAACTTTCGAGCGATGATGAGGGCGACATTGCCCGCGCGCTTCGCCGCTCGGCCCAGTCCGGCGCCAATGAGGCCGGCCAGGAAATTGTGCGCCGCAATCTCGACGTCCAGCCCTCGATCACGATCCGGCCCGGCTGGCGACTCGGCGTGCTCGTCAACAAGGACATTGTCTTGAAGCCCTATGAAGGAGGCATACAGCCATGAGTGAAGTCAGTTTGAAGATCGGGGCGTTGCCTGACCGGACGCCGCAGAAACTCGCCGTCTTGGTCGACCCGCTGCTAGCGGCGGATCTGGAGGACTATGCGCGAATTCATTCGGAGATCCATGGAACGGAGGTTTCGGCTTCTGCACTGGTGCCGCTGATGCTGGAAACCTTTTTGGCGAGTGACACCGGATTCCGAAAGGCAAAGAAATCTTGATTGCGGTGCCGCCGGATCAACATCAGATTGTGGAGTATAACCAATGGCAGAAAGCAAAATCAGTAAAGCCGATTTCACCAGTGAGACAAGCTGGCTAACACCCAAACAGTGCGCCGATCTTACCGGGTGGACCGTGTCCGGCCTCGAAAAACGCCGGCTGCGCGGTCAATGGCCCCCATTTTCCATACGCGCCGGTCGTCCGCGATATCCTGGAGACTATATCCGGCGGCAATTCGCCGAGGCAGTGGTGACCAATACCGTTCAGGCGTCGACTACTAGCGACAAGTTTTAGCAGACGTATGGTCAAGATCGCGGCCCGGTATGCTTGCCGAGGTTAAAGGTCTTCCAGTTGCCATAAAGCAGTAAGTATTGACTTTTACCGGCATTTTTGTATTTTGCCGGCAAATGACTATCCAGGAACTTCCTCTCGTCATCCAGACCAGTTACGCCGAGCTGCTAGACCAGCTGCGGCTGGCCATAGCGTCCGACTTTCCGGAAGGCTCAACCTTCCGAAAAAGAACTATCTCCGGCAAGGACTACTGGTACGTTCAGGAGCCGACGACCCCACAGGGACGTCCACCGGAACGGTATCTGGGCGTTGACACACCAGAGCGCCGTACCGCCATTGACAGCGCGATGAGTGCGAAGGCCCATGCCGATACGCGCAAGGCGATCCGTCGCTCGCTTTCCGGCGCTGGCCTGCCCGAGCCAGATGGGCTGACAGGAGCCGTTATCGAGGCTCTCGCGGATGCAGGCGTGTTCCGTTTGAGGGGCGTGATTGTCGGCACAATCGCGTTCCAGACCTATGCCGGCCTTCTCGGTGTCAAGCTGCCGAACGTCGCCATACGAACCGGTGACGTCGACCTTGCCCAAGACTACGGCGTGTCAGTTGCGCTCAATGATTCACTCGACGTTTCACTGATTGATGTCCTGAAAACAGTCGATGCGGCGTTCGCGCCGGTCCCCTCCCTTGCGGGCCCCAACATAGCAGCGACGTACGCTCGCCCTGGTGGATACCGGGTAGACGTCCTGACGACCAATCGCGGCCCTGATCGGGACGCCCCAGTTAACCTGCCCAGCCTCAGATCCGATGCGTTGCCCTTGCGTTTTCTGGACTTCCTGCTGAGAGACACGGTCGAAGCAGCGATCCTCACGCGCTTCGGGGCACTCGTAAACGTTCCATCCCCAGAGCGGTATGCTGTCCACAAACTGATCGTTTCAACCATGCGGAAGGACACTGGCGAGAGTGCCGTGAAGTCCGACAAAGATATCATGCAGGCTGGCCTTCTCGTCGAAGCGCTCGTTGCCAAACGCAGACAAGACGATCTGATCGCCGCCCTCAACGAGGCCGCCGCGCGAGGACCGGCCTGGCAGGAAAGGCTCAGCCAGGGCGCTGCACGCCTTGGGAATGAATCACGCGAAATCATTCAATCACTCCTGGAAACAGGCTAACTGACCTGCTCTGTCGGAAATTTCGCCTCACGCGGTGGAATTCATGGAGGGGGGCAATTCAATGGCCTAAAGCACCATAATGGTTGCGCACGGGGCCAAGCCTCGCTATTCCGGCTGCATTGTAACTCAGACGGTGGCTTATTGGTGGCTTGGCGTTTGGAGGTATTGCGGCAAGCGGGGTCCAAACCCACTTAATGCATTGTTTTTTCAGGGGTCTTGCGAAAGACTCGTTCCACCAACTTTCTGGTTTGGGACCAGAGGGTCGGAGGTTCGAATCCTCTCGCTCCGACCATTCACTTTCTTAGCGGTGAGGTTCATCATGCAAGCGCGTATCTACAAGCCCGCCAAAAGCGCGATGACCTCCGGCAGAGGCAAGACCAAAGCCTGGATTCTCGAATTCGTGAACAATGACGCCAAGCGCTCGGCAGACCCCCTCATGGGCTGGACCAGCATTGACGACACGTCCGGACAGATCCGCCTTTCCTTCGAGACGCAGGAACAGGCGATCGAGTATGCCAAGAGCAAGGGCCTGACATTTACGGTTACGCCATCTGAAGAGCGGAAACGGCTTGTAAAGTCCTATAGCGCTAATTTCGACGCCAATCGCAAGCAGCCCTGGACACACTAGGATGCCCGCCGGCAACGATCCGGCCCCGTAGCTCAGCTGGATAGAGCACCCGACTTCTAATCGGACGGTCGCAGGTTCGAATCCTGCCGGGGTCGCCAGAACCCAGCAAAAACAATGCCCTAGCCGTCCCACCTGCCCTATGGGTTGCCCGCCTGTTCCCGTGAACGTTCGGCGAAACCGTCCCACTTTTTTCTAGCCAGCGCGCCCGTGCTTGGCTACATCCGATTGAAAAGGAATCAAACCATGACCCGAACCACGCTTGCCGCCCTCGCTGCCATCGCCGTCGCCGGCGTCCTTGCCTTCCTGGTCAATCCCGAGGGCAGCGCGGCCGAGGCCTGCGCCGCCCCATCCCCGACCGTTCAGTTCAGCTGCAACTAGGCGGCAATCGGGAACTTGCGCGGGCCGTATTCGTCCCAGGTGAAGCTGGCGGCCTTGGTGTTGCACACCGCGCCAGTCTCATCGAGCACCAGGAACCGCACGTCATTGTTGGCAGCCACGTTGCCCTCGTCCCTATGGATCATGAACGGATTATTCCCACCCGCTGACCATGCGGCCGTGGAAAGCACTGGAACGGCCCGATAGATCTTCAACGCCTCAGCCGCGTCTGCGGCCGTATAAGTGAACGCCGGCCGGCTGATAACAGTCTTGCCATTGGACAGCGTCGTGCCGTCGAACCAGCCGTGCACATGGTCGACGAACCCAGGGCAATCCTTGAACTCGATTGTTTCCTCAGTCAGGTTCGGGTCGAATGTCAGGCTGACGCCATTGCGGAACCGGACGCCCTGCAGCAGCACATCCTCGCACCCATTATTGAACACGGTCGGGCAGGCCCCGTTGCCGATCATCTGGAACGACCCGCCGAGGAATGTGGTCTCGGCACTGCCACCAAGATTGATCGCGTTGCGATAGACGTCGGTGAAGTGATTCATTTCATAGTTCAGGCGCCGGTCGAAGATCGCGCCGAGGTCTGCATGGTTCGTATGATGCGTTGCGATGATCGCATCGTTCAGGATGCCAGACAGGCGGTTGCCGCGCAGGCTGCTGTCGCGGCCGCGCTTGTTGCCCTGGTCGAGCGAGTGAAGGCCATCGAAGAAGAAGCTCCCCTCGTTCTCGCTGATGACATCGTTCTCGCTGTTCGAATGGACAATGAACGCGCCCTGCCAGGCGATCATCGAGCAGTCGGTCACCTCGACGCGCCCGTCGAAACTGTCTTCGCCGATATAGGTGATCGTGTCGTTCCCGGTCGATGACATCAGGAAGGTGAACGTCCCGTTTTCCCCGAGCGCGTCCGACGAGTAATCGGCGTCGCCATAGGATCCGGACGCGGCCGTCGTGACGGTCAGCGTGCCGGCCGTGCGGTCGGTGATGGTGACCGTCATCAGGTAAATGCGGGAATTGAGCGGGCTGACCGACTCAAGGTCGCCGAGGTCGAGACCGCCAAGCGCCGTATTGTCGTCCTGGATGGCCTTGATCGTGCCCGCCGTGCCGTTCCAGCGCAGCTCGGTACTGGTGAAGGCGACGCCGGTGTCGAGCGTATAGTCCGACGTATTGCTCGAGACGTATTCGGTCGGGGCCTTCACCGCATAGATCTCGCTGCGGGTCGCGTTCTCGCTGCCGGTATAGTTCACGCTGGTTATGTCGAACGTGTCGGTGTCGATGACCGTGACGCTGCCAGCGACCGAGAATTCTTCGGTCTGCGCGCCCATGATGACCCATGTCTCGCCCGTCGTCGCGCCGTGAACGGCCTGGAAATTAACGCGCAGCTTGCCCGAGCCATTGTTCCCGAAACTCGCGACCTGCACCATGCCCGCCAGGCCATTGCGGGCCTTGTTGCCATGAATGACGCCGCCGCTGTTCTTGCCGCCTTTCAGGCGGATCAGCGTGCCGCAATCGCCGTTCAGGTCGAAATCATTGAACGCGATCGTGTATTTGCGCACGTCCTGGATGTCGAACACTTCCTTGTGCGACGGGTTCGCCGTGAACGTATAGCAGCGCGTGCCGCGATTGTGGCAGATGGACAGCGACATGATCCCGCCGCCGATGTCGAACGTCTCGGTCAGAATGTCATTGTGGCGCGCGAAATCCATCACGACGCGGTCATAGGCCAGCACGGTCGCGTCGGCCAGGTAGTTCGTCGACACATTGCCGAGCGAATGCAGGCTGACATATGTGTCATGGTGATGTGCGAACAGGTCGGACATGATCTCGCCGCGCGAGCGGGCATCCGGCACGACGTCGCCATAGACCGCGTTCGTGTATTCGCAATTGGCCGCGAGATAGTCGCCGCCATATCCCTGAATGATGCCGAGATAGATCGCCGTCACGGAATCGCTGCCCGTGCCGCTAAGCGCCGAGTCGGTGACCGTCACGCCCGTCGTATAGTTCGCGCTGGTTTCAGGGTCTTCGCCGCGGTCGATGTTCCATTGGTCGAGCCGGCAGTTATTCAGGGTCAGCGTCGACCCGGGATACAGCGCGAACAGCGCGCAATACTGGAAATCGAATTGCCGGAACCATGCACCCTTGCGCGAGCCGTTGATCGTGAGGTCGCCCGTCACCTTCACGCACCCGGTCTGGCTGACCGTTGCGCCATTGGTCAGCGCCGCCGGCGGGGCGAGCCAGAATATGTCGCCATTGGCCGAGAACGCATCGGTCAGCGGAATCCCGTTGTCGAGCGCGTCCCAGGCCTCGATCGCGCGCGCGTTCAATCGGGACTGGTCCAGGGTCCGCGTGTTCGCCATCAGGCCGATCTGCCGGACATCGACGCCGCCGGACCCGCGCACCAGCGTGACATAGCCGCCGGCATCATCGAGGTCGAACGTCGTCAGGTCATTCGCGGATCCTGCGCCGCCGATCGTGACTGTGTAATACGCGCCGCCGCCATCGCCTGCGGTATGGAACCCGCGCGTCCGGACAACGCGCCCTGTTTCGAGGCCCGAGGCCGGGCGGGCCTTCAAGGTGGTCAGGCTCGCCTCGACGATGATCGAGCCCGACAGCAGGTCGCTGATCGTGCTGTCATCGATCGCATCGGCCACCGTCGCGACATTCGCTTTCTCGGCATCGGTCAGCGCCGTGAGGTCCTGCAATTCGCTGTCGTTCAGGTCAGACGGCTCGAGGGCGCCGGTCGACGCGTTGAACCGGGCGACATAGCCGGCCCGCAGCGCGGCCGCTGGCCAGGCCGCTGCGGTCGTCTCGCCGAATGGATAGCGCGGCATGCGACCGAGATTGCGCTTGATTTCCTGCTGCACGCGCACGATCGCGTCCATGCTGCCTTCATGGGCGGTCGCCGGGAAGTCATCGACGTTGCTATAGGCGGCAGATTGTTCGGACGGCGTATTGCCGGCGATATAGAGTTTCGAGCCGGAGGCCGGCGCCGTCGTGCGCGTGATCGTGCCGGTGCCGCCGCTTCCGATCGAGACCGTGTAATCGGTCAGGTAGACCAGCGTCGAGGATACGCCCGCCGAGGTCACTTCGACCAGTTCGAGCTCTGACGCGGCGCTGATTGGGAAATCGAACGCAAAGGTCACCGTTGACCCATCCCCGGTATAATCGACCAGCCGGTCATTCACTGCAGTCGTCATCGCAAGATTCCTATTTCGTTTCTTCGTATCCGGCCGGAACGGTCGGGGCGGTCGTGTCAATGCCAACCTGACCAGGGGTCGGCGGGATATAGTAAGGGCCAAGGGCGTCGGTCTTGCGACGCCTTTCAACAGACAGCGAATGCTCGCGATCGACAACCTGGGCGCCGGTCGTCACGACCGTGTTGATCGCGCGGCGCAGGACACCGATCAGCATGGACAGGCCAATCAGCCAGACCATGACCGCGACCAGGTCGTCATTTGCGCCGGCCGCTTTCATATTGCCGACCATGCCGGTCGCCGCTTCGAACGTCTGACCGCCGCCGTCCCACCAGTCCGCCATGTCCGGCGTGAAATTGTCCGGCACATCGCCGGCGTCGATGTTGCCTAGATCCATCTTTTCCACAGCAGCCCCCGACCGCACAGAATGAGGGCGGCCGCGACCGCGAGCCAGTCAAGCTCCCATGTCTGCAGCCGCCAGGGTTCAACCATGACGCTAAGGCCTTCGAGGGCCTGCATGCCGGCGAGCAGCCCCGCGCCGCCGGCAAACGCCTTCCACAGGAACAGGCGCTCGACATGAACGCCGCACCATGCCACCGCGATCAGCAGGAAATAGAGCAGCGACAGCGCGAGAACCCAGCTCATCCGAACACTTCCTTTTTGCGTTTCGTGACCCGCCAGTGATAGGTCAGCTTGCCGAGCAGGAATTCAAACGCGCCGAACACGAACGCGATCAGCGCCGCCATGAAGATCCCCGAATTCGACCCGAGCAGGCTATGCGCCTGTTCCGATGCGCCGACCGAGGCAGGCATCGAGGCCGTCAGCGTGTCGGTCTTGGCGTCGATGTCCTTCACGCGGGCGTTCCGCGCTTCCCAATCGGTCACCGCGTCGAGCTCGTCCTGGCGATCGAGGATGGCCGGGCAATAGACGTCGTAATAGGTCTGCCAGTTCGGAATCGGATCGGTGCAGTCGCCGACGACATCCGCAACCGTCTTGCCCTTGATCGGCTCGTTCATCTGGTTGCGGGCCTGCTGGCGATACATGCGCTCGATGTCGCGTTCCAGACGGCCGGAGGATTGCGCGGCCGGCGACATGCGCCCGCGCCGCAGGGCCTCGTCGACCAGGTCATTCATGGCCCCGAGGGTCTGCGCGCGCTCGATGCGCAATTCGGTCAGTTCGGCGAGGTGCGTCGCCCGCCCGGTCTCGGCATCGGTCATCATCGTGGCCTGGAACGAAATGGCCGCGACCGCATTGGCGCCCACCGCCGCCCATCTGAGTCCCTTGTAGGATTTCTGTTCCTTGCGTTCCTCGTCGGCCTTGGCCTCGTCGGGCACTTTCAGGGCGATCAGTTCCTCGACGCGCGACTCGGCGATCGCGAAGGACAGGCCAATGATGGCCAGCACCAGAACCGGGCCGATGATCGACAGCGGGGCGAGCCCCATCGGACCCCACCAGCCATTCCAGGAATGCCAGCCAAGGAAGCCGAGCGCGCAGCCGAGCAGGATAATCGCGATCGTGCCGGTCGCGCCCTCGGCGAACCGGGTGAACACGCGCTCGAAGGCGTCAAAGAATCCCTTTACGCCGCGTTCCATCTTCTCGCCGGTCGTGCCGTTCGTGCTGATTTCGTCATCACTTGCCAGCGCGGCATAGTCTCGGGCGGTGCGGTCATCGTCGAATTCGATCGTGACCGAGGTGCCATCTTTCTGAATTTTGGGTCGCTTCATTGTCCCAGCTCCTTATGTGCTTGTCGTTCCCCGTCTGCCCATTGATCCCACAGGCGCGAGTTTTCCCTGCCGACCCATTCAGAAAACAGGCAGACGCGATGGCGGGCGGCGAGATTGCCGACCGTCATGTCCAGTCGTCCCGGCGGGCAGCTGCATGTCGCAACCGCCCGGCCGAGGTCACCGTCCGGATCGATCGCGCTGCCCTCGAGCAGCTCGGTCAGTTCCGTCATGGTCTCGAGGCGTTCAGGCGTTTCCAGCCCGACCCATCGCGGACA
Source organism: Hyphomonas sp. UBA4494 (assembly GCF_002388935.1). NCBI lineage: Bacteria > Pseudomonadati > Pseudomonadota > Alphaproteobacteria > Hyphomonadales > Hyphomonadaceae > Hyphomonas > Hyphomonas sp. UBA4494. The sequence continues at coordinate 75,725 of NZ_DGNK01000003.1, read as the reverse complement.
CGTTCCCTCAGTCCACTGGCCCGGTGTCGGGCTCGCGAATCTCCATATCGGAAACACCGTAGGCGATGGCGGCGGCAGGTTGAGTTCCGTAACATTCGGCGAGGCCGTACACCCGGCATGGAATATCAGGGTCGAGACGATCATAAGCCCCAGCAATGCCCGCATTTGTATCCTCCTGCATGGCCATCAGGTCGCGTAATTGTTGCGACAGTTTCTGCGCCTCGGCGCGTCCGGTTTCCTGGCTCGATGCCAGCTGTTTTCGAAACGAGGCCCGCGCCTGGTCCGACGCATCGAGCGCCGCGATGCAGGCCTCGGCATTGCCAAGGTCAGAACGGACCGCCGCATAGGTGGCGTTGACCTGGGTCGCGAACACGCCGCGAAACGTCGACCGCTCCTCGGCGAGCAGGCTGATCGTGCGCACGGCCTGCGCGCCGCGGGCATCGGCCCGGCCCTTGAAATAGGCGCCGCTGGTCAGCATCGCCGCGCCGACAAGGCCTGCGAGGATCCCGACAGCGTTACCCGGAAGTGCGAATGCCATGACGCAGCAGCCCCCTGATCAGCTTGTTGTCCCAATCGTTCACCTTGTAGTTCGGCCCGTTATAGTTCGAGGCGATCTGGTGAACGGCTTTCTTGAACCCGGCCGGGTCGCGCACCGTGTCGCCACTGATCGAGGATGACAGGAACCGCATGGCGCCCCAGAGCGCCGGCGTGTTCATCACGAAATGGCGATAGACGCGCACCTGGCCGTCGAGGGTCTCGATTTCCTTTCGGTAGGCGTCAGGCTGCGAGAACATGAAGGTCGGAATGTCATCGCTCGACTCGCTCACGATCCACTTGCCCATGATCTGGGCGAAGGTTTCCGAATGACACTGCACCGTCAGCAGCGGCTCGTACCCATAGAACTCGTCATAGGCCTTGCGGCGGGCCGCCTGGGTCGACGGGTTCTTCCAGGTCGCCATGCGCTTGTAAACCGGATGGTTGCGGCCCCATTGCGGGCGGCCCCGGCGGGCATAGTGCGCCTCTTGTCGGGCAAGCGGGGCCTGCGTCTCGGCCGAAATGGCATCGTTTGCCGTCTCGATGATCGAAATGCATTTGTGAATCCGCCAGTCGGTCTTGCCGACGATCGCCGCGATGTCCTTGAACACCTCGTCGGGAATGCGGCCGGAGTCGGTTTCATGGTACCGGCGCGGCGTGTCGACCGGCGGCTCGAGGGCGTCCAGGGCCTGCAGCAATACGCTTGCACGCCCTGAAACCGGGATCGGTGCCGGATCGCGCCGGCGGCGCCTGAATCCGAACATGGCCTAGACTTCGGCCTGTCCGGTCGTGTCAGCCGCGAACAGCTGGCGCTCGATGGCGAGACAGTCCTGATAGCGGACCGTGAGCTCGGCGCCGGAATTGAGGCGCAGGGCGACCGGCTGCTGGTCGAAGGCCGATTTCGTCGTGGCCATCGCCAGGCGCCAGCCATCGAACAACTGGTTAAACGGATAGGTTACGCCGTTGAATTGGAATTGCATGGGTCAGCCCCTTTTAGGTTCCGGATGAAAGAGTCGCCTCGAGTGCGGCGACGCGGGTCTCGAACGACTCAACCGTCGCCCTGAGTTCGGTATTCTCTGCGAGGATGCCGTCGAGCGTGTCCCAGAACAGCGACGCGTTGCGCAGCTGGCCGAGCTCGCGGGCGACGGCAAGATCCTCGAGAAAGGCCTCGCGGCTGGAATAGTCGCCGCGGGCCGGTGTCGTTTCGTCGGTCATGTTTGCCCCATAGAAAAGGGCGCCCGAGGGCGCCCTGTTTGAATTTGCCAATGAAAACCCCGCCACTCGCTGAGAGTGACGGGGCATGCAGACGAAAGGCCAGCAGGGCTATGTCAGACCCGTTTGGAGTGTGCAGGTTACCCGGTCGGCTGCGGCTCGTCTAGTGCTGCGCCAGGCGACTCGAACAGATGAAGCCACGGCGCCCATGATTGCGGCAGCTTGTTCACATAGCGGATCATGCGGCCATACATGACTTCCCGGCCAGACGTCGCGCTTTCGAACTGCAGGAACCCGCCGCCCTCGAACCTGATTGTCATTCCACGCTTGGAGGAAGTCGCAGGCTTTTCGGCGCGTTGCGCGCGGTCGAGCGCCTTCTGGAAGGTCTCGCGGGCCAAGTTGGGATTGTCTTCGACCCACATGACGCGATGGCCGGCATGCGCGAAGGCGAGCGCCTGTTCCCATGTGTCCACATAGCTGCCTTCGACCGCGATGCGCGGTTCGGGTTTCCGTTTCCTGAGTCCCATATCCGTCCCCTATTCCAGCAGGCTTTCGCGCCTGTCCGACAATGATGTCTCCTCGGCCCCGACCGTGTCAACCAATCCGATCTCGAGTTCGTCGAATACGGTCCGCAACCAGAACAAATTGTTGTACGGCATCAGCTTGCGCACGGCATGGATGTCGCGGTCCTTCAGGTCGCCATCGAGCGCGCCGGCGATGACCTCGGTCGCCGCCTGGCCTCGCCCGAATGTCGGCCCGAGCATCGAGCCGAACGCGTTGCGCGAGGCGTACCGGCTGGCCGGGCTGTCGCCGACAAATGTCTGCCCCGTGACTTTCTCGGCCGTGTTGAACCCTTCCATGAAGATCGAAACCACGCCCGAGCGGTCGATTCCTTCCCGCACCCAGACGACCGGGTCATCCGAGGGCGTCCGGTTCGACCCGATCATTTTCAGGTAATAGACGACCATGCCCATGCCGACATAGCTCATCAGCGCCGAGACGACGCGGCCGTGCCCCATACGGGCCTGCTGCGCCGCGCGGACCGTGACGCGCTGGTTCGCCGCGAAGGCGAACGTCTTGAACTGGCCGATCGTCTTGCCGAGTTCGCTGTTCATCATCAGCGGCCGGTCGCCGGCGCCGGGTGTCACGGTCTGGATGTTCGAATTCTTGCCCATTGCCGCGATCCAGACCCGTTTCGCACCGGCATCGTCCCACTGGTCGACATTGGCGAGCCGCATCGCGCCCGAGGTCTGGCCGTACTTGCGGACCTGCGCGCGTATCGCCGCATAGTCGCCCTCGCCGATGCCGAGCTGCGCGAGCCAGGTGCGCGTGTCCTTGCCCATCCGGTCAGGCCGCTCGACCGCGCGGATCGTCCGGTTCGCCGCCATGATGTAATCGGCCGATTTCATCACATCGTTCCAGGCGCGCATGCCAGTCCAGGTCGTGAAGTGATTGGTCATGGCGCCGATGATGCGCTCGAACTTGGTCGCCCGGCCGTACACATCGCCAATGTCAGCCATTGCCGCAATCCGGGTCGCGAGGGTCCGCTCGACCGCAATCCCCAGCGAGCGGGCTTCCTTCGCCGTGATGTTGGCATTCTTCAGCCCGGCCGTCAGCGGGACGATCAGGTCGCGGGCAATGCCGAGGAAGCCATGCGACAGGACCTTGTTCGCCACATCTGGCAGCGCCGACACGGTCATGCCGCCGAGCATGGTCGTGTAATTCCAGGACCGCACCGCGCCCGTGCCGCGCGCCCACAGATTGTCATAGGTCGGCTGGCCGAAATTCCCGCGGATGACGTCGCGCACGCCGCGCAGGTCCGCGATGCGATTGTCCATTTCATCGCGCAGGCGTTTCTTGGCCTTCTCGCCCTTCGCCGCCTCGACCAGCTTGTCATAGTCGCGCTTGATCGCGTCGAACACGTCTTCCATGTCCGGCCGCCCGAACGCCCGCGACAGTTCGATGTCGGCCGACATGACGCGCATATAGCGGTCCATGACTTCCTGCGCATCGCTGACGAGGAAATCCTCGGCGCGGATCCCGTCGACCTCGTACAGGTCCGGAATATTGAACGTGCGTTCTTTCAGCGGTCCGCGCCCCGCAACCGTGATCTTGGTCGGCAGGGTGCGGCTGTCATAGCCCATCAGCGTGTCATAGATGTGCGTCGCCGCCTCGTCGCGATAGGCGTGCAGCGACCCCTCGACGCGTTCGATTTCCATCAGTTCGCGGGCCTGCTGGATGAACCGGCGATCCTCGTCGGACAGCTTGCCCGTCGCCTTGAGTTCGTCGGCCTGGCCCTTGATGCGCTGGCCGGCGGACACTTTGGCCTCGACCGCCTTGACCGAGCCGTCTGCCCTGGCCTCGGCCGTGCTGACCTTGCGCTCGAGCGTGGCGGCTTTTTCGTCCAGCTTGCGGATCTGCGCCGCGAGCGCGTCAATGCGCGCCTTGGCCGTGCGGGCCGCTTCGCTGGCAGGGTCGAGACTCTGCATCTGGTCAGACAGGTCGAGCGCCTCGTCCGATAGATCCTCGCGGCGCGCGACCAGCTTGTCGATCTGCGCGCGGTCCTTCTCTATCTGCGCCTTGGTTTCCTTGGCGACCTTTTCCGACTCGCGCTGCGCGATGCGAATGTCGGCATCGCTTTCCTTGATATCGTCGGCCAGTTTCTTCCCGAACGAATTGCGCTGCGCCTGCTCGGCCTCGATCTGCGCCGCCCTGACGCGGATATTCTCGAACACCGTGTCGAGATAAGACGAGGTCATTCGCTTGAAGTCTTCCGGCTTCCGGATCATGACCCGCCGGTTCCACATGCGGTGAAAATAGCTGGCCGCCGTCGTGACTTCGACGTCATCGGGCAGCAGGCCCGCCTCGATGGCGCGGTCCTTGGTCTTCTCGATCGCGCCGCGATAGGCCCTGGCGGCCTTGGTGACATGCTCGTCGACGCCATCATCGCCGCGCCGCAGCGCCTTGCCGACCTCGTTATAGAACTCGGTCGTCGACAGTTTCCCGCCGGCCTTGCGGTGCGCTTTCATGGCGCCCTGGACCGTGCGCTGCGCCTCGGCGTGCCAGCCGCGATATTCGATCATGGCGGTTTCGACCGCGACGGGCGAGGCTTTGCCTTCCTTGTTCCGGTTCAGGAACATGCCGTTTTCCATCAGCAGCGCGCCGGCCTGGCGGGCGCGTGCGCTCGAGGCATTCGACAGCCGCAAAAGCGGGTTCAGGCGCATCGCCGACGTTGCCTCGGCCGTGCCAAGGCTCGGGGCGAGCGTGAAATCCTCGAGCGTCGGTTCATCGGTCCGCGCCGCGCCGACACTTTGCGGGCTGGCCGGCGCATTCATCGCGTCCTGGTCAGCCCGTGCCGGCGCGAACACCGGGTCGCCGCTCGGGTCGTAAGTCATTTCGGTTTCGAAACGGGTGGCGAGCTCGTTCACGTCCGGGTCGAACCCGAGGATCGGCTTGCCCGTCACGCCGCGCAGGACCGCGGTACCGGATACGCCAAGCAGGCCGCCGAGCACCGTGCCGCCGGCTATGTTCAGGGCGACCTCTTCTTTCGTGCGCAGTTCCTGGGACTGGGTCAGCGCCAGTTCTGACACCGCCGCGCCGGCCGCGCCGCCGGCCGCGAACCGGCCACCGATCTTTAGCAGCGACTCGCCTTTCTTCACCGTGCCGCCGACCGGAATGAAAATGGTCGGGTCGATCGTGCCGGCAATGATCTGCGCGCCCACGCCGCCAAGGCCGGACCGGGCGAGGGTTTCGCGGTCAGCGGTTTCGCGATCTATCTGGCGCTTGATCTGTTCCATGCGCGTCGACGTGCGCGCGTCAATAAACCGGTCCGCGTGCTGCTCGTATCCCTCGAGGTTCGCCTGATCGAGCGGATTGAACCCTTCCTCCCATTCTCCATAATCGACTTTCTCTTTCGACAGCCATGACCCGACAACGTTTTCGAGCCGGAACGCCGCGCCCCAGACCGCGCCGCCATCGGGCCGGGCGATCGTGCCATTCGTTTCCATGCCGCTGACCAGCTCGGGCGCCGCTTCCATGCCTGGCACGGTCGTCGCCCTGAACTGGTCATAGGTCGGATTGCTCGCCGCCGGGACGAACCCTTTCGGCAGGGCCGGCGCTTCCGGTTCGGGTTCGGGCGCGGCCAGTTCTGCGGCTGCAGCCGCCTCGGCCTGTTCCTCGAGCGCATCGAGCCCGGCCTCGTCCGGCATTTCCTGCGCCTCGGCGCCGCCGGTACCGAATACCATGCCGGCCGCCGCGAAGGCGCCGAACGCAACCGGTACCGCGCCGCCTGGCACGGGAACGTGACTCCTGACATCGCGGGCGATGATGTCGATGTCGGCATCATTGAACACGACGAAATTATAGGACGAGCTCGTCCCGCGCGGACTGTGCCGGGAATTGCCGTCGAGATACTTCACCCCGCGAATCCCATGCCGGCGCATGATTTCCATCGACGGGCTGTTCGGATCGCCAAGCGCCGCGACGAGGTCTTTCATTGCCGCGTCATCCTCGAGTTCGACCAGGCCCTCGTCGGCGAGCTCGCGGAACGCGGCCTGCACGGCCTCGGGCTGCTTGCTGAACGCGTCGTCGAACAGGATCGTCTGTTTCGCCGGCATGTCGAGCGCGGTCGTGTAGACCGAGCCTTTCTGCCCGCGCGCGCGTTTCAGCTTCGGAACCTTGCCGCCTTTCTGAGCTTTCAGGTCTTCCAGCGCCGCGATCGAGGACTCGAGGAACTCTATCATTTCACTGGTCTCGCGCGTCGCGATCTTGTCGCGCGATGGCTGCTCGAAGATTCGGGCCGTCCGGCTGCGCCTATGGGTATCGATCGGGTCGCGCAGGTCGCGCAGCGTGTATTTCATCGACTTGATCGAACTGTCGATCGCCATTTTATGCGGCTGGTACTGGTCGACGAGATAGGCGTCATTGCCGAATGCCGACTTGTATCGCTGCGGGTTGCGATAGCTCCAATAAATCGCCAGGGCGTAATGCGCCGGGTTCGACTTGTTATAGGGCTCGTCTCCGAGTCGCGCATTGGGCGAAACGGCCTCGATGCGCTTGCGGTAAAAGTCTGCAATGCCGGGGTTCTCGGTGAAATACAGGCCCGGCCCGAATGCCTGCGCGCCCTCACCGGATCCCATGCCCTCGGTCGAGAACCGGTCGAATTCCTTGTTCGTGCCATGAAAGGCAATGAACCGGTTCAGTTCGACGACCTGCTGCGCCTCGGTCAGTTCGAGGGGCGATTCATAGCGCGCCAGGTTGGCGGGCATGCCCTCATCAGACCAGGGATTGAACCGGCGGCGTTTCTTCTCGGGCTTGCGCGACAGGCTGCGGCGAACAGAAATATGTTCCGGTTCGACATCGATCGTCTCGTCAGGGAATGAGGCCCGGCGTTCCTCGGCCGTCATGTTCAGCCGCTTTTGCGTGTTCCGCGCCGCCACCTCGCCGCCCATATGCATGTAGCCGACAAAGGCCGCCGCCTGTTCCATGTCGCGCCGGGCGCGCTGGATCTGCTGGCGCAGGCCTTCCTTGTCCTTCGCCGACAGGTTCGGGTTTCTAAGGGTCTCGGTCGCTTCCTGAATATAGGCCTGTATCTCGTCAATGATCGGCGCGTCGTAGAATTTCGGGGCGGTCATCGGATTGCCGCCCACCGCAAACCCTTCAACGTCCTGGATCGTGTGATCGGTTTCATGCAGCAGGGTCGAGCGCATTTCGTCCGGCGTCAGCTGGCTGTTGAGCTCGATCGGCTGGCCCGGGCCGTGATTGCGCCCGAACTGTCCCGATACCAGATTGCCCTCGGCGTCACGCGTGACCGGGCCAAGGTCGCGCACCTGAATGACCTGGTCGGCAATTTCAGGATAGGCCGCGAACAGGGTCGGATGCTGCAGCGCATCGCCGGCCCGGCCTTCCCAGCCCTCGACCGGGTCGACCTTCCAACCGGATTGCGAGTCGTCGATCTCGTATTTGAACTGGCCGTCGCGGTCCCGGTACCAGCCCGTTTCGCGCCAGATGTCTTCCTGCGACTTGCCCGCGCCTTCGAGCGCCTGCGCCCGTTCCAGGGCGGGAAGGTCCGCCGTTTTCGACCCGGTCCCGGCAAACCCGGCCGCAGACGTGTCACGGGCATGCGTGGGCGTCTTGGCCCGGCGTGCCGCGACCGCACCGCCCGACAGCAGCGCAGCGCGCCTGGCGCGTTCCTCGGCGCTGTCTGCCGGCATGGCATAGCCGACGCCGGCACCGATGCCACCCGCGCCGAGGTCGGCCTTGATCGCGTCCGGCGCGAGGTCGACCGATTTAGCGGCCTGCTTTGCGAGACTTCCGACCCAGCCCATCAGTCGAGCCCCGCCGCTTTTTTCGCCGCCGCCGCATCGGCGAGCGCGTGTTCATAGGCTTCCTGCGCCGCCGCGCGTTCGGGTTCAGACATGGCCGACCAGGCGACCGAGTCGGTGCGGGGCCTGGCCCACTCTGCGACCTGTTCGGCACGCCGCGCGCGCTTCTGCGCCGCCTTGTCCTTGCCCGCCATTTCCTCGGCGACGCGACGTTCCTCGGCCATCTGGCTCGCGGCTTCCGCATCGAACGACCAGCGCTGCGGCAGGACCTGCTCGGCGCCGCCGGTCTTCACCTTCACGGCATAGGTCGGCACCTGGCCGTCACGCGCCTCGCGGGCCGTGACCGTGTCGCTTATCAGTTCGATCTGGTCGAAATCGACCTCGGCGCCCATTGCCTCGGTGACGCCGGCGGTCAGCGCATCGCGCATCCAGTCCTTGTTGCCGGTGTCCGGATAATAGCGCTCGGGCGGGTGCGTCATGATCCGGCCGCCATTCGCGCGGGACTTGCCAACGGTCCGGGCCAGCGTGGCGCGGGCCTGTTTCTTTGCCAGCTTCTCGTCACCATGCTGCACGTAATAGGTCTGGAAGGCCTGCTGAAAATCCGTGATGATCTGTTCCTCGGCCAGGACCCCGCCCGAGAATTTGTCGAATGTCCAGCTGCCGGTATCGGCGTCCTTGATGGCGTCCGACCGCTTGAAATCTGCCGACAGTTTCCGGGCCTCGGCGACACGTGCGCGGGTCTGGCTCGTCGCGCCGGCCGGTTCATTGCGCGCCTCGCGTTCCAGCTTGATCGCCTCGAACGCAACTTGCGGCTCGATGCCGGCGTCCAGCTTGTCGGCAAAACTGATCGCCTCGGCCACCTCGCTCGCCGTGAAGGCCGCGTCGACCGCGTTCGGATAGTCGGTATAGAGTTTCGAAATCGTGTCGATCGACGCCATTTGCTGCTCGGGCGTGCCGGAGGATTTCATGCCGCGCAGGACCGTGACCGGGGTTTCCGGTATCAGGCCGGCCTCGGCGAACTGCTGGGTCAGCGCGACGCCCTTGCCCCAATCTTCGAAAAACACACCCTTGCCGCCGTTTTTCTGGAACAGGGCCTCGGCGCCCTTTTTCATGTCGGTATCGCGCGGGTCGATCGGAATGCCGAGATTGATATGTTCCGCAAACGTCGCCGCCGTCTTGCCGGCCGCGGCCGCAGTGTTCGCCTGGAGGGCCAGCTGCGACCATTGGCTCGGGCTGATCTTGCCGCGCTTGTAGGCATTCTCGACGTCGGCGCGGGTCATGTTGCCGTCATCGATGCCGACGCGCAGGGTCGCAAACCTTGCCGCCTGCGCCTCGGCCTCGGCCTGCTTGGCGCGGATCTCGTCATTGCGGGTCTTCTGTTCGGCCTGGCCGAGCAGCGCGCGGTAATATCCGTCGTCCTTGATGTCGCCCGACTTGCGCGCCGCGGTCAGGTCTTCCTTTGTGACCTCGCCCTCGGCAATGCCGAGCGAGAACGCTTCATAGGATTCCTGTTCGGCGCGGTCTTCGCCCTGGCTGATATAATTGGTCAGGGCGCGCTGCTGGTCGCCCGACAGGCTGGTCGTGTAGGTTTTCAGGGCTTCCTTGGCCTCGGTGAAGCTGTTCGCATTGGTCAGGCCCTGCACGGCCGACGCGGCGAGCTCGCCATCGACGCGCCGGCGTAATTGTTCTTCCTCGGCAGGATCCAGCCGGCCCGCGATCGAGGTCAGGCGCAGGGCGGCGCGTTCACGCTCGGCCTCGGCCTGGGTCGGATCGGCAAGCACCGACTCGATGCTGGTCGACAAGGACGCCTCGAACCCGTTGATCGCGTAGGACTTGGCCGCGCCGTCCTGCCATTGCGTCGCCCGCATGTCGCTGTCGCCATCGAGGCGCTTGATAAGCAGGCCTGCCTGTTGGCGGGCTTCCTGCGACGCATAGGTCGGCACCTTGGCTAGCGCGTCCTTGGCGGCCGCCTCACGGGCCTTGCGCACGGCGTTCAGATAGCCATCACCCGAGGGCGGGGCCTCGTCCTGGGCGGCCGTCTCGACGTCCTGCAGGGCCAGGCGATAGGAATTCTCGACATCGAGCAGCGCGGCCGAATCATCGGCCAGCTGCTTTCGGTCCACTTCCCGCTTGAACACGGCGCCGGTCTGGCGTGCGGCCTGTCCGACACGTCCCAGCGCATCAGCCGCCGCCGCGCCCTGGTTTCCGCTTTGCGGCTGGACGGCCGGAACCGTGAAGTCACTGCGCGCGCGATCGATCATCAGGCTGCTTTCTTCTTGAACGCGTCAAAATCGCCATTCGCCGAGGCCCCGATCGCCTCGACCCCGGCCTGCATGAACTGGCCCGCCGCCGATATGGTCGCGCCGGCCGCGGCCGAGCGGCCCTTGAACCTGAGCGACTCGGCTTCCGTTTCGCCTGCGTAACGACGCATCAGCGCATTGAGCTCCATTGTCTGGCTGTCGGCCTTGGCGATTTCAGCGAGCGAACCCGAGGCGACATCGCCGCCGGATTTCAGGGCCTGGTTACGCTGGCGCGCGGCGAACTTCCGCGACTCCTTGCGATATTGGCTTTCCTCGACCGCCGTGTTCATCAGTTCCTGGCGCGCGGCCTGTTTATAGCCCTTCTCGTCGGCCTTGCCCTGCATATAGGTCGCGACGCCCTGCCCGGCCGTCGTGACAGCCGTGGCCGTGGCCGCGATCGCGGCGGCGGTTACCGGGTCAACACACATTAGAAATCCGCCCCGTCAGTTTCTGGCACAAGGGCCGTGATGGTCATCGGCGCAGGAATGTCCTGCACGACATAGAATTGCGGGTCGGTGTCATGCGCCGACTGGAAGTTCATCTTGAAGATCCCGGACCGCAGCGCCACCGGCGCGCCCTGCACATCGCTCGCCTGGCGCTTCAGGATCGTTTCGAGCGTGTCCAGCGTCTGGCCGATCTTGCCGCCCACGGTCTGCACGAACCGAACCGCCGCGCGGCCGATCATCTTGGTCTTGCCCTGCGAGGTGCCGACCGCCGAGGCCGCATCGACCGGCAGGGTCAGGATGTAAGCCGCCGTATGGATCCCGACATGCACTTTCGAGGCCTCGCGGTCGAGCGTGATGGACCCGCCCGACACCGTCTTGTCGTCATGGCGCGAGCCGTCTGCCCATATCTGCACGCTTTGGCCTTCGAGGTGATCGAGGTTCGAAATCTCGGTGACCGCGCTGCCGCTATAGGTCAGCGAACAGTCCAGGAAATTATAGTCCGCCGTGTCGTTCGGGGTCGTCGGTTCATGCGGCTCGGTCATGTATTCGATATAGCGCACCGTCTCGCCATCGATGACCCGCTGAACCATCATCCAGACCTGTCCGCGCCCCGTCGACGGGTTCGGTATGGTCGCGACGCGTTCGACCGCGCCATTCGTCATCGGGTGCCGGTGCCAGGCAAGGACGCCCTGATCGCGCCGATAGGTCATGCCGAGCAGCTGGCCGTCGGATCTCGGCGCCCATGCCACGCGCCACGGCTCGCCCTGCCAGGCGATGTCGACAATGCCCGAACGCTTGTATTTCAGGGTCGAGGCGTCATCGGTTGCGCCGGCCGAAACCACGCTGCCGCTCGCATCGGTTTCGGTAACAGTCGGCGTCGGGGTCGGAATGACGACCGGGTCGATGCCGAACAGGCCCCATTCATAGGCGCGCAGCAGCGGGTCATTCGGCTCATACTGGAACGTCACTGGCCGGGCCTCGTTATGTGTTCCGCATAGAGCGTCATGTCGAACGGCACGAAATTATCCTCGGCCGCATCGAAGCCGAGCTCGACCAGGCGGCGGCCCGAGGCGTCGACGATGATCGTATAGATGTCGATCGTCAGCGGCCGGACCGGCGCGGTGCCGTAGGAGGTCGACCGGCGCACCGTGAAGTCACCCGGCGAGACCGCTGCGGAATTGTTCGAGGCGCGCCCGATCAGTTCGGTGTCTTCGCAAAGGACGTGCAGGTTCGTGCCATCGACCAGCGCCGAAATCGGGTTCGCCTGCCGGCTGTTGATCGTCCAGTCGATCGCGTCATCATCGAGGTCGCCGGGCTGGTAATCGGTGAAATCACCGCCGACCGATGACCAGAGTGTCTGCGGGTAAAGGTCGGTACCGCCCCACCAGATGCGCTGTTCGAACAGGGCAACGGCGCGCGGCCAGCCCTGGTGCGGTGACCAGGCGCCCTCGCGCCAGTTCGGGGTTGCCTGCGACACAACCGCGTCGGGCATGCGTTTCAGGACCAGCGCCGTCGCCGAGGTTGCCGACGCAACCGCCGTGATGACACAGATGCCATATCCGGAATGCAGGTATTCCCAGCGACACGATGCCGAGGCCTGGCCGTCCCAGCGATTGCCCTCGATATGGACCGGGGCGACGGCGCCGGATGTCCCGCCCGTGACGCATTGGTAGACATTGTTTTCCCAACGGACCTTTGCGCTCGCGGTATAGGTCTTTGCGGGTTCCCACATCGAGTAATCGTCGGATGTGTCTTCCTCGAGCAGGAACAGGCCGTCGACATGGTCGTCGGTGAACAGGTCCTGCGTCGAGGTCAGCGTCACCGTGCCGGTCGTCGCCGAGGCGCGGATCGTCCAGCTGTCGGTAATGTTGTAGCCAAGGAACGGCCCGTTGCTGAACGGCAATTCGGCAAAGGTCCAGCTCGTATGGCCGGACCGGACCAGGGTGCGCGGCGGGTGATCGGGATGCGCGATATACATCACATCGGCGGTCTGGGCATATTGGAGCTCGTCGAGGTCGGCCGCCGAATACGGGCTCGCCACTTCATAGGGCGCCGCGGTCGGGTCCGTCTGTTCCGTCACCAGCGTGTCGCCCGACTCGGTCACCAGCGTGTCGCCTGACTCTGTCAGCAATGTGTAGTTCGGCGTGATGTTGAACAGCTGGCCGCCATTCATGAAAAACCGAATATATTCGTCGCCCATTTCGAGGATGTAGGCCTGCTTCCGGCTGAACACGAACGGCACCAGGATCGCGTTCATGTCGGCATTCTTGGCGGCCGCGACGAACCGCGTGCCCGGCCGGCGCGTGACACCGCCCTGCGGCAATGGCACGAACCCGACGCAGCGCGCCAGCGAGCTCGCAAACTTGGCAAGGTCCGGGCGGCCATAGAGCAGCGGGCTCACCTCGCCGCCGTTCAGACTGCCCTGCAGGCGCCAGGATTTCATCAGTAGCCCTCGCGTGCATTGACCCAGCTGCCCTCGGGCATGCGGGTGTCACTGGCCTCGCGCGCATCGATCGAGGCCGCCAGGGCGATCTTGGCGTCATAGTCGCTCGACAGGTCGCGGGCGAGTTCGCGCTTTTTCGCGATCGGCATGGCAAGCCGGGCCGAGATCTTGAGCTCGAGCGCTTCGAGGGCGGCCGGCGACCAGCGCGCAAGGCTTTCCACGTCGCGCAGGTAAACCGCGCCGATCGGGGCCGGCAGGTCGCAGACCAGGACTTTCGTATAGGTCTCGTCGGTCTCGCCAATGGTTTCGACGCGCCAGCGCATACCGTCATCGAACGGGTTCGAACTGGTCGAGGCAATCACCGCGCTCGAGGCCAGGTCGAACAGTTCGGTCACGCGCAGGCAGTCGGCCGGGACCGGGTACTGATACAGGAAATCGAAGGTCGGCGCGGTGCCGGCAGCGGCAAGGCTGACGCGCCGGCTGTTGAAGTTCCAGTCGACGGCCGAGGCGACGGTCTGGCGCGACACGTCATAGACCGCGCGGAACGTGCGGGCCTCCATCGAGTCATCAGTGTCGACGTCTGTCAGCAGCCGGCTATGGCCTATGTTCATCAGGGCCCGGTTCGCCAGGCCCGTCCGCACCTGGTCGACCATTTACGGCGCCGCCGCGGCTGCGCCGTTCCTGATCGTCTGCGCGACGTATTGTTTTGCCTTCTCGAGCGCGGTGATGATTTCGAGGCCGGTAATGCCCTCGGTCACCGCGATTTCGATGTCGCCCGTCGGGTCGGCCGCAGCGGCTGACGTACAGGTCGCTGCATAGTCCTTGTCGCCGCGATTGGTGACTGTGATTGTCGTTCCCATTGTGAACCCTCATTGATCCGATCTGCTTCATGTGAAAACGGGCCGGCAGGCAGGACAAAACCCAGAAAATCCCACCCGCCGACCCGGCCGGCGCCTAGCTAGGTCTAGTTAGCTAGGCAGCGCGAACTCGGCGATGCCGCTGATCGTGCCGGCAGCGGTGCCACCGGTGACCAGGTTCAGCGCCATGCGGTACCAGGCCCCGCCCTCGGGACGGGCCGACAGGCCGGCATCTTCCCAGACCTTCTGACCCATCGCCGCCAGGTCACGGCCCTCGAAGGCCTGCTCGGCAAAGGCCAGCGCAGAGCCGAACGAGATGGCATCGCAATAGCAGTTCTCGTCAACCTCGGAGGCATCGTCGGGCGCCTCATCGGTCCACAGGCCGACATTGACGTCAGTCGCGCCAGACAGCGCGTCATTGTTGAATTTCAGGCTGGTCAGGCACCAGTCAGAGTGCACGCGTGCAAACTGGATCTGATCGCCGTCAGTATTGCCTGCCTCTTTTTCAATGGTGAACGGGATGGCCACCACTTTCGCCTTTGTCAGGATGGCATCCTGATTAGGGATTCCGGCATCGTGATTCGTGATCGCGGCCGTGCTCGATTTCGTCGCCATGTCATGGCTCCTTTGATTGAGAAATAGGAGAACGGGCCGGTTACCCGGCCCGCGCGATTACGATTCGACGCAGATGATGTCGCCGACTTTCTTCTCGTCGAGGCGCGTCGCACCTTGCGTGAACATGCCATAGACCTCGACCGGGTTGCCCCGGAGTTCCTTGGCGATGCGCATGTCCATGCTCGGTTCCATCCAGGTCCCGAGCTCGATGCCCGATGGCACCCAGAACGGGCAGCGGCGGTCAGACCCGACCAGCGAGGTCAGGCGGTTCGAGCTGAAGAACACGAACTCGAAGCCGACATATTCCTCGACGACGCCTTTCGGCAGCGGCTGGGACTTGTTGAAATCCCCCGACACGACCGTGATGTCCGCGAGCAGGTTCTGCCACTGGATCTCGGTACAGGCCACGATCGGCTTTTCCTCGTCCAGGTCGACCTCGTATTTCATCAGCTTCGCGCGGGCCGCGGTCAGCTTGGCCACGGTCAGGCCGGAACTGTCAGCCGCGACACGCATGTTCGACGAGTCGAACGCGACCGGCG
Source organism: Hyphomonas sp. UBA4494 (assembly GCF_002388935.1). Taxonomy (NCBI): domain Bacteria; kingdom Pseudomonadati; phylum Pseudomonadota; class Alphaproteobacteria; order Hyphomonadales; family Hyphomonadaceae; genus Hyphomonas; species Hyphomonas sp. UBA4494. Next base: position 60,456 of record NZ_DGNK01000003.1, on the reverse strand, counting down.
TGCCGGATCCGTTCTTGCCGACCTTGGCCGTCGCGAACATGGCTTCGAGGATGATGTCGTCTTCCTCGCGGTGAACACCGGCACGGGCCGCCTCGGTATACTTGCCCGACAGGCCGATGCCGTTGCGGACCTTGTCGAGGCTGTCTTCATAGAACGGGCCGATGTCATAGTCCTGCGGCTCGTTCCAGCGCCCGTCGATGTCGAGCTCTTGCGCGGTCTTGCTCTCATAGCGCGTGTTGCGCTTCTGCGCGTGCGCCTTGCCGACGACGAGCTCGGGGCGATAGCCCTCGCTGCCGGTCGGCGAATAGGTGCGGACCTTGGAACGCAGTTTCGACGTTTTCTGCTGCAGCGCCAGCCGGACATTGTCCGTGTATTCGTGGCGCCAGCTTTCTTCAATTTGAGCAGTCATCCGACGGCCCTTTCACATTTGCGGCTTCTACCGCCGGTCAGCTTTCACTGGCGGGCGGTTTCGGACCTGGTTTCTTTCCTTTGGCTGATTGTCCGCTGGCTTCCCCGGACCGCGCCGGAGCCGTGCTTGCCTTTTTCGCCGGCTTGGCGGTTCGTCTTTCCGAACTGTCATCCGGGGCCGGCGGTCCGCCAGCTTGTCCGGTGTTGATGTAATGCTCGAGCTCGATCGCCTTTTCGACGACCGCGCTCGGCGCAATGTTCTGCCCGATCGCCACTTTCAGGCATTCGAGGCGAATCTCTTCCGGGCTCATTCCGATTTACCCGGATAGGCGATCGAATAGAGCTCGCTGCGCCGTTTCGTATCGGCATCGGTCAGCTTCTCGCCCTTGCCGACGCGCTCGTTCAGCGCCGCGATTTCACGCTGGGCCGACTCGGCCGTCATCAGGCCGGTACCGGACAGGTTCGAGAACCCGCCCTCGCCCATCTTGCGGCCGCTCGCGGCGAAGTTCTTGACGATCGTCGCCGACCCGCCCTCGAGCGCGAGCAGGCCGATGATCTTGTCCGCATCAGTCCCGAACACGGCCTGCGCGAACCGCTTGGCGAATGTAAGTTCCTGCTCGGCCCGTGCGCCCCAATTGTTTTTCAGCGCGTCGAGTTCTTCCCGATCGGCCCGGTCAGCCTCGGCCGCTGCCTTGAACTGTGCGGCCTGCTGTTCGACGAACATGTCGGCCAGCGGCTTCAATTGCGCCGGCGGGATACGGTTCGCGGCGCCGATCTCGAACGCCTTGTCCATGAAGGCCTGGTCCCATTCCATGCCCTCGGGCAGCTGGTAATCGTCAGGCTTGATCGACTCGGCGTATTTCGCGCCCTCGCCTTCCTTTGGCGCACCGACCTTGTCCCAGCCGTCCCAATCCTTGAGCTCGGTGCCTTCCTTTGGCGGCGCGATCCGCTCGGTGCCGACCAGGCGCTCGAGCTCGCGGGCCGATTTCAGGGCCGTCGCGGGGCTGTCATAGTTCTTGTTGGTGACCCAGCCCTTGAGATCCTCGTCTTCAAGTTCGCCATACCAGGGGGTACCAGAACCGCCGCCGGCACCGCCGAGGGCATCCGCAGCGGCTGAGCCAGTGCCCGCACCGCCCCCTTGCCCGGCTTCGCCAGCCGGAGGGTTCGTGTCTGTTTCTGTCGACAAGGTCTAGTCTCCTTCAAGTCTTTCGATGATGTCTTCGACGTCGCGCGGATCCATGCGCATCATCGAAACGATGTGCCGGTACACTTCCCGGCGGCCTTCAACACGCTCGAGCTCGGCGCTCGACACGTTCGCGTTGACTTTGGTGAACTCGGCCAGGTCGCGGATGACGTCCGGCTGGTCGAGGAATGCCTGGCGATAGGCCCGGACCAGCCGCGACTCGCTGCCGGGCCAGACCGCGCGCAGCCAGCCGATGAATTCTTCAAGCCGGGGCGGGAGCTTCATTTGCGATCTGCTGCGCCTGGGCAGCATCCTTTCCGGCACGCGCAAGGTCCGGGGCGGCCTCGAGCATGGCTTGTTGCTGCTGTTGTTGCGATCGCGCCTCGGCAATCACGGCCGCTTCCTCGCGGCTGAATATGATGTTCGAGCCATAGCCACGGTCGAGCGCCTCGGCGAACCGGTCCGGGTCGAGCCGGTCCATGACTTCGGGCTTTGCCTGCGCCACGCTCATCAGCCCGTTCGCCGTCATCATGGCCGACTCGGCCTCGGCGACGCGCTGCAGCTTGGCGGCCTGGCCGATATAGCGGACCTGCAACGGCCTGCCGGCGATTTCTTCCGGCGGCTGCGGTATCTGGTCGGCATTCATCAGCAGCATGAACCGCCGGCGAATGAGCGGGGTCAGGAATTCGCTTTCGATCCGGCCGAGGTGCGGGCCAAGCAGGCGCCAGCGTTCCTGTTGCCGCCCGAGAAACTCGGTTGCCGTCATGTCCGCCGAGCCCTGAATCTGCATCAGCGAGAACAGGAACGCGTCTTTCACCGAGTCCCTGATCTGGTTTTCCATTTCGAGGCTGATCGACAGGTTCTTGCCTTCATACAGGACCTCGACCCGGCGTTTCCCATCGAGTCCCATGCCGCCGTAAATCGTCGAGCCCGGTACCGCCCGCACGGCCTGGCGCATGCTTTGCTCGTCGGTCGCCAGCAGGGTCGGGTTCGCGGCGCGCTCGCCGGCCGTCAGGTTCGTGCGGCGCATGGCCTGGCCCGATGCCACGTCGGCAATGGCCATTTCGCCAATCCCGCGCCCATAGGTCTCGCCGCTCGCCACGTCCCAGCGCGGGACCTGGAACGGGAAGGAATGGAAGAATTCCTGTTTGACGACGCGCTTCTCGCCCTTCTCGACATAGAGCGACAGGAAGGCAAACGACTTCGCCCCGATCGTCGCGCCCGGCACATAGTCGGGATTAGGCCCGACCCAGTGCACGAAATCGAACTTTTCCATACTGTTCTTGTCGACCGCCGCGGTCACCTTGCTCGAGACCGCGTCACGCCCGAATTCGCCGATCGCCTGTTTCGCCGTCGGGCACATCAGGCGGCAGAGCTCGTCGACCTCGCCCGCATCGTTCTCGCTGAAATACGCATCCTCGAGCGAGATGGTCTTGTCCTGGAACTTCTGCTGCCCGACCAGTTCGCGGCTGAACATGATGCCATTACCGAGCACACCGATGTCGGCATAGATCGCCGGCGCCTGGCCATAGAAGGCCGACATGGCCGGCGAGAACGAAATGCGCAGCCGGCGCGTGACCTCGTCCAGCCAGTTCCGGCCCGCGCCGAACGTATATTCGTTTTCGTCGGCGCCGAGGATCCCGATCTCGAACCATTGCGTCGCCGGGTTCGTGACCGTGCCATACAGGCCAGCCTTGAAGTTCGACACCGCGACGAGGCCCGACGAGTCGTAAATCTTGGTATGACGCCGCTCGCCCTTGCTGCCGGACTGGCCGCTGAAATTCTTGCGCAGAGGCAGCAACAGGCTGGCCACGCGGTGCCAGGTCTGTTCGTGACCGGCTCGGTCTTCGCGCATGTTCTCGAACTTGGTCAGGACCGTCTTGGCATCACTCATTCGCCAGTCAGCGCCTTAACCGCTGCCGGGGCCGAGGATGTGTCGCCACCCGCGCCGTTACGATACGTCGACAGGAACCCGCGACGGCGCCGGCGCAGATTCTGCTCGTCCTGGACGGCCTGTTTCGTGTCGATCACGCTCGGCGTCGCTTTCGGCGCCTTGGGAGTCTTGCACATGTCAGGCGCCTTTCGTTTCGATGCCGGAACAACGCGCGCGCAGCGTGTCATTCTCGGCGCGCAGTTTCTGATTCTCGCGGTCAAAGTCGGAGCGGTCACGAATGGCCACGATCGCGACCATCAGGGCGACGATGCCGGCGAACCCGAGCGTAAGAACAAGCGCCACAAAGCCGGGGGGAAGCATCGCGCACGGGTTCATGACTAACTCCAGGCCATCTGAATGAATGTTTCGCCGTGCGCCCCGTATGCAGGAATCACGGCCTCTTGTTTCGCGCCGCAAATGGCCAGCCAGCGGCGCGCGTCGTCATGTCCTTCCCAGCAGCGGCACTCGGCGCGCTTGTAGTCGGCCTTGCGCAGTTCAGGCCCGACATAGTGGCGGACATAGCGGGTCACCGGCAGGGCGATTTCATTGAACCGATCCGTCGCAATCAGGCCGACCTGCAGGCTTTTCGGGGTCTCGCGCACCGCCGTCAGGATGGCGATAGGCGTGTCATCGAGGCAGAACACGCCGCCCCAGGCGCCGCGATCGACCCAATCGCCGACAATGCCGCGCGCCGTCTCGGCCGCGTCCCATATGCCGACCACGGCCCGCACTTCGAGACGGTCACGGTCGCGGGCATTGTCCATGATGTAGCGCGCCGCTGCCAGGGTCGGCGGGTGCAGGTCCATCACCAATCACTCAGCGGATCAAACAGTTTGTTATCGGCCTGGCGGGCTGCGTTGCGCACCGCCCTCGGGAAGTGACGCGCCTCGGCCGCGATGTCGTCTTTCGGCTCGACGAACGCCATGATGACCGCGTCGCCCTTGTCCGGTGACCGGCCGAGCCGTTCCTTCACATGCTCTTTCGGCTCGATCAGGATGCCGCGCGGGGTCAGTTTCCAGACCGGCGCCGCAAGATCCGCAATCAGTTCTTCGTCAGGCGGCAGGGCCAGGGTCGGATTGTTCGCCGGGTCGAGCCGCAAACGGAATTCCCAATAAGCCTGCGCCCGCATGTTCGCATATTTCAGGATCGCCGACTCGCCGGCCGGCGGCGGCAGGTCCTGACGGTTCGGGTCGTCGATGATCTCGGTCGGTACCGGCGGCATGCGGGTCGCGGTATTGGCGCCGTTATAGCCGAGCACCGGAATGCCGGACTGTTTCAAATGGTCATGCGTCGACTGGCCATAGCCGCCGCCCATGTCGATGTTCACCTGCGCGCCGTTGCGCAGCATGGCAACAATCAGCGCCGAGGCCGTCGGGCCGTCGGGCGTGCTGATGCCCGGCTCGGTCGTCAGCTTGCCGACATGATCGCCGATATGACGCGGGGCGAGCGAGGTCTTGTCGTTGCCGCCCTGGGCAATGTCCGCCCCGACCGAAATCATCGGCCGCAGGTGCCCGTTCTCGTCCCATCTGTCCTGTGCCGCGCGTAGCCATGCGGTCGGGATTACCTGGTTCACCTGGTCCTTTTCCGCGACGTTGAAGTCGCCATATAGCAATTGTGAGCGAAGGGGTTCCGGCATCGCCGCGACCCGCGCGCGATAGTCCGACCCCAGATACGGATTGTCCGACAACAGCGCCGGGATGAACGTGCGCGATTTCGGCTCGATGATGTTGCCGTCCGCATCCACACCGCGCCAGTCCGGATCGACCCAGACCGTCTCGCCCGTGGCCTCGTCGGTCGTGTAGAACCGCAACTCGCCCGGCTCGGCCTGCGCCGGCGTGAGCTCATTGCCCGCCGCATCTATGCAGCGATACCCCGCCGGAAACGTCTTATCGAGCCAGGGACCCCATTCGCGCTTGACCCAGCCCCCCTCGACCGTGCTGGGCGGGTTGCCGGCGCAGACAATGCGGCAGCGCTGGCCCGGTATCGTCGAGCGGTTCCAGCCAATGATGTAATTATACATCGACTTGGTGAACTGCGTAATCTCGTCGAACTGTTTCAGGTCATGGTCGCGGCCCTGATAGCCGTACTTGTCTTTTTCGTGCTGGCAGGATCCGAGCTCGATCGTGCGACCATTGCCGAGCCGCCATTCCTTGCGCTGCTGGTTGTAGCCATCCTGGCCGCCCATGATCGAGGTCAACCGGCCCTCGATGCCGCGCAGGTCTGTGCCCTCGCGGCGCAGGATCAGGGTTTTCACATGTTCCTCGAGCCCGAGGCCGCACATCAGGTCTGTCTTGCCGCCGCCGGCCGCGCCACCATAGAACAGTTCGTCGGCCTCGGTGAAATAGGCCTCAGTCTGGGGACCCTTGTTCGGAAACCACTTCCGGCCCTCGGTCAGCGACAGGATCATCTCCATCGCTTCCGGATCCGACATTGCCAGCGCTGCTAATTCCTGTGCGTCTAGCTCGCTCAAGGACGTAAGCAACTCTGCGGGCGACGTCATCCGGGTCTGCATCCTTCGGGTCTGGGTTGAGGGGCTGGCCGTCCTTTCCTGTCACCTCGTGCTTGTCCGCCAGGCCGATCATTCGGGAAATGATATTCGCCTTGAACACACCGACCGCGGCGCCGTCGAACTGCTGCGCGCGCATGATCGTCTCGATGTAATTGATGACCTCCAACAAATCTTTGTCGCCGTTGGTCTTCCAATGGTACCAGGTCGCCTCGCCGATTCCGAGGTGAACGCAAAGCGACAACACCGAGGGCGGGCGCAGGAAATGGGTCTTGTTGACAGGGTCGTAAAGCCGGGCGGCCTTCTGGTCGGTCAGGCGTTCGAAGTATTTCTCGGCCTCGTCCCACAGCTGATCGGGCGTGTAGGCATGATTGCGGCCATGCGACGAGCGGGCCTTCCAATACTGGTTACCCTTCGCCGCAGCCATCAGCTTGCCGCGAGCAGCTGCGTGGTAATCAGCGCCGTCAGCAGCGCCTCGAGCTTGGCTTCGAGCTCGCGGCAGTATTCCAGCAATTCGGCATTGGTCGGGCTGGCGGCGTCCGCGATCGTCATCGTGCCGTCAGCGGTCGGCAGCGTGCCAGAACTGGCCGACACCGTGATGCCAGCAATGAAAGCCTGCTGCCGCTGCAGCATCATCAGCTTGGACGCCTCGTTCGCGTTGATCTTCTTTGTGGCATTCGCGGACTTGTCGACGATAGCGAACGAGTCATCGGCCGCGACATCCGCGCCCGCGATCGCCGTCAATTCTGAAACTTTCCGGTCAGCCATGAATCACACTTCCTTCGCAAAATTGCCCGAACGGCGGGGCTGGACATCGTGGGGACGTGGAACGACCCCGCCGCTCAGGCTTTCCGGCAGATGGTCATCAGGAGGCCGCCGGAAACAGTCAATGCGGACAGGCCGACGCGTCGTCTCGGCGAGCGCATCAGCCAGGCCGGGCGCGAGACTCGCGCATCCGGCATATTCGTCAAACGGCACAATCACCGACATGATCGCCCCCGGCCCGAGCGGCCGGTCGATCGACGTGTCCAGGTCCGCGCTGGCCACCGCCGCCGCAATCACCATGCCGAACAGGATGAACAGGCAGGCCAGCGCGCGCCGCGGAGTTACTCGGTCGCGAGGGGCTCGACTTCCGTTTTTTTTTGCTCGGCCTCGCGCTGGTCCAGGACACGCGCCTCGGCGAGATCCTCGTCACTGACGTCAGACGCAGAGCCGACAATGGTGCGGACCGCATCGACCGGCTGTTCGGCCTGGTCGTAAAGCGCCTGGAATTGCGAACCGTCGGTCTGGCCGCCACCGCCGTCTTCCTTGATCGCATCAGGATCTTCCGGAATCGGCGTGTCGATGAATGTGGCGGGGCCCTTGCCGTAACAGTCCGCCTTCACCTCGCCGCAAATCTTGTCGAGCGTCGGCACGTCATGGCCCTCATCGTCGCGCGATGCATCACGGGCTTCCGGCACATCGTCCGCGAGCGCCGCAACCGCGCTCGCGACGTCGGGGTCAGACCCGCTCGGATCGTACAGGTGGGCATAGTATTTGCGGACCTCGGCGAGGGCGGCGTCCCGCTCGCGGATGATGGCATCCTGGCGTTCGCGGTTTTCTCTCTGGCGTTCGCGGTTTTCGCTGAGCTCGATTTCGATCTTTTCTTCGCGTTCGGAAAGGATTGACTCATGCTCTTGGAGCAACCGCATTTCGTCACTGGAACACTGCGTCAGCGCGTCATGCAGGCGTTTCAGGGGTTTGCCTTCCTCGGTCGGAACTCCAAGAGCAAGCAGGTTAGGCCTGCCTTCCGTTGCGTCCATGTCAGGGTTTGGATCTTCGCCGTCATGCGGCAGGTGGTCGGGGTTCATGTCAGGGTTACCTCGATGTGGCGGCGTTCTTCACGACCGCGATGATGCAGGATTGCGATGGCCCTGATGCGTCCGGGCTCGACGTGGGTACGGGTCTCGACACGAATGTGCCGGACCTTTTCGCGCCGCAGCGCGTCAATCAGTATGCGCGAGACAAGCGCATCGATGTCATGCATCAGCGGGGTCTGGCCCGCCGCCTGCGTTGCCCGCCGTTCGAGCAGGTCTGCCGCTAGGCGTTTCAGCTGGTCGTCATGGCGTGCCGAGGATTCGACAGAACTCGCGGCCTGCGCGAGCAGGTCACGCGGACAGGGCAAATTGTGAGGGGGTAGGATGCGAGACAAAAGCCCGTAGCGGCGAACCTCTCGCGACGGTAGTTTTTTTGCACCCAATCCGTTCCCCATGTCAACCGGCCCCCTAAACCGCGATCCCCAAATGCGCAGACGCCGCGTCGAGCGCGTCACATATCGCCGTCTTGATCCGCCGGACCGCTGCGCCGCCCTTGGCGAGCTCGCTGATATTGCAGGCCGCGCTGAGACTGTAGCCGTACAGGATCACAATCATCGCGCCGCTGCGCACCTGGTCATCCTCGATCGCGTCCATCGCCGCATTCAGCGCATAGCGGACCGGCCTGCGCCGATCGACGAGCCCTTCCATCTGGCCATTCGTGATATTGCCCCCATCGACCCGTTCCTGCGTCTGGACCGCGCCGCCGCCGAGCGCCTCGATATGGTCGCGCAGGACCAGGGCCGCGCGCAGCTGAACCGCATCGATGACCGGCGGGCTGCATTCGGCAAGATCCGCGAGCGCATCGTCACGCGGGCGGGTCAGGGCACGCGACCGCCCTTCCCGTGCGACTCGGACCGCCAGCTGCTGGCCGCCATCGCGCACCCGGTCGATCTGTTTCAACCGGTCGCGCAAGGTGCGCAGCGTGATGACGCAGCGCCGCTCGGCATCGGCATCGCCAAGCATGACCGCGACATCCATCGCCGCCGTGTTCGCGCTGATCGCCCGGTTGATAGCGGTCGCCGCCCGCTTGGCCGATGACGCACTCATTCGCCGGCCTCGCGCAGCCGCGCCTGGGCCTCGGCCGCGTCGAACCCGTTCGCGCGGTAATAGTCCAGCAACCGCTCGCCGGGCTGGGTGCGAACCCATGTGAAGAATGTTTCTTCACGGTCCTTGTCGCGACACCATTGCGGCAGGACGAGCTTGTCAGCATGCAGGCGGGTTTTGATATAGGCCGAGCGCTGGCCCTCGGGCGGGGTCCCGCCGATATGTGCGTTCGGCGCGCAGCAGGCCAGGCTGAGAATGTCCGCCTCGGTCAGGGCGAGCCGTTCGGCGATCTTCTCGACCGGAATACTCGTATCGTACACGTTCACGTCGTCAGGCATCGGAAGGCTCCTTTACAGCAGGCTGAGTTGTGTTGGTGGCAGCGTCTCGGCTGGCGGTTCCCATATCCAGGGGCCGGAGGCCGTGGGCAGCGCTGAGAGTGCGCCACGCATATCCTGCCGCCAGTGGGCAAACTCCATTGCCGAGCAATCGCAAAGCGCGTGGCCTGCTGGCCAGCCCATCAGCCATTCGACGAAAAGCGGCGACAGTCTCGGAGTCGTCCAGAACCTTGCGCGCTTCTGACTCCATCGCGTCCAGGATGCCTGCCGGCGCCATGTCTCTCGCGCGCTGTTCGATGGCTTGGGCCGCATCGGGGGGCACCAGGGCCGCGAGACGGAGCGCGGCGCCGACAAGATCACGTCTTGAATAAGCCGGAATGCGATGCGCCGCTGATGCCGTGACAAATTCCCATGCGGTGCGGTCTGCGGGGCCGGGAGGGAAAAGATAAGGGACCGATCGGACAGGCTCAATTGCTTGCCGCGTCCCTCGCGCTCGATCGCGGCTTCCGCTGTCGCCTGCGCGCCCTTCGTGTCCTGCGCCGCTGACGGCGTCGGCCAGTTGGTCGCATCCCTCGCCAGGCAGGCATTCCCCGCCTTCGAGTTCGGCACCTGGCCCGATCCCCTCATTGTCACATCGTGGGCTTGCGGGGCTGTCCACATTTCCCGCGCCAGTTCCTTGGCCTTCCGGCTGAAATCCGAGTTCCCCGCCGCGCTGTTGCCGTTCTGCGCCGGTGTCCCGGCCATTGGCGTCGGCCAATTCGCCGCGAAGTCGCCCGCCACGCCCGCCAACAATTTCCCGTGCCCGTTCCCGTGACTCGGTGCGCTGCGCAACGTCCGATTCTCCTGTTCCGACGCCCGCGCGGTAGGCCACACAGAACCAGCGTTTCCGGCCGTGCGGCGCGCCAGTTTCAGCCGCTGAGAATAGGCCAGTCGCAGGCGTGAAACCCATGCTTCGTAAGGTTCGCAACACGGTCTCACCACCCAGGCTGAAGTGTCCTTCGACGTTTTCGAGGAATACCCAGCGGACGGCTGGGCCGAGTTCGGTGATGACACGGGCGACGTGCGGGAAAAGGTGGCGCGGGTCATCCTTGCCTTTTCGCTGTCCGGCCTGGCTGAAAGGCTGGCAAGGGTATCCGGCGAGAACAGTGTCGATCGCGCCGGCAAGGGGCCTGGCGTCGAAAGTCTTGAGGTTGTCCCATATAGGCGCGTCAGGGAAGTATCCGGCTCGCATCGCGGCTGTGAGCGTGTCGCGGGGGTATCCTTCCCATTCGACATGACAACGGGTGTGGAATCCCGGTTCGGCAAGCATGAGGCCCATATCCAGGCCTCCGCCGCCGGCGCAGAGGGAGAGTCCGTTTCGGGGACGTGGCACCACATTCAACACCCCTGGTCCAGCAAAGGCAGGCCCCAGGCCTCGGCATCGCCGATCGCTTTCAGCAGCGCGCGCTCGGGCGTCGACTCGTAATGGGTCTCGGTTTTGACCGTCGAATTCCCGATCTGCCGCGTGATGTTGGCGGCATGGCGCGGGAGGCTGCTGATCGTCGTGGTGAAAAGCGACGGCCGGCCGTGCCGGTAGGCTTGGCGATACAGCGCGCTGAGTTCCAGGCGGTCCGCCAGCCGCTCGGCCTCGGTATCCGGGCCGATCATGCGAGACGGCAAACCCTTCACGGTCAGGGTCATGACCTGCCCCCCTCGATCAGTTTCAAATCAAACGAGCGCTGCGCCGCGAGCCGCAATTCATAGCCCTGACCCGCGACATGGGTTTTCAGCGTGTTCCAGTCGCGCGCCGAGACGCAGGCCTCGCTGACCTCGAACACCGTGCCGTCGAATGAGACCAGGGCCGCGCGGACCTGCGCGATACTGTTCGCATCGGTGCAGAACCCCCTCGAAAGCACGACGCCGGTCACCCGGTAGAACAGGTCTTCGGACTCTGCATCAAGGCTTTGCCTCTCTCCCTCGATAGAGGGAGAGGCAAAGCCTATGGCTTTGCTGCTCGAGCTGTCTTCGGGCTGAGCTCGGCTGCGGCCCTTGATTTTCTGTTGTTTTTTGGCGTGTATCTGCCCGGCGCGTTTCCCGCCGCGAACCTTAGATGCGCGCAGGCGTTCAAATTCCGCGAGATATTCGGACAGCGTCGACTGGCTGATACAGCCGCCCTCGATCGTGAAATAAGGCTTGATCGCCGCCCATATCTTCGACCAGTTTCGCGGGCTGTTGCAGATGCGCCGGAGCTCGGTTTCGTCATCGGGAATCGTGCCGCCTTCCTCCCACAGGGTCATCAGAATGAGCATGTAGGCGCCATGTTCTGCGACACCGAGGCGCCGCGTCTTGCGCAGGTACCGGCCCACATAGAGCGGCATGAATGCGCGTTCCATTGGCTTCGACCGGCTCATTCGCCGCCACCTGTCCGGACCGAACGACGCGCATGCTCGGCGCAATACGGGCTCCCTGGCTGTGCCTTGCCGGAACAGAACCGATAGGGCTTGTCATCCGTCACCGGCCAGCGACAGCCGTCGCGGGTCAGGTCATCGAACGCCACGGTCGGGCCGGTATAGGGTTTCGGTTTCTCACGCTTGGCCGGGCGCGGGGCGGGTGCCGGCTGCCTGTGGTGCATGATCTTCTTGGCCAGGTTGCCCTCGGTCGCGATCTGGGACCGCGACAGGCCGGTGCGCGGCGCAGGCCTGTCCCTTTTCGTGCGCGGGGCCGGCGGGACAGTCCGGACAATGCCCTCGCGATGCACAAGGCCGACAACCGCGCTCTTGGACCGGCCTGGCAATTGCCGGGCGATGTTGCTGGCACTGATTCCTTTCGGCCAGTCGCGCCTGACGATCGCGAGCTCGGCGGCGGTCCATTGTTTCGATAGCTTGGCTGGCATGGGGTCCCCTGATGTCTGTAAGCAAAACAGGGCGAGCCATTGGCCCGCCCTGCGAAGTGGTTCTTAGCGACCGTAAAGGGCCTGAACGCCGGCCGCCTCGGCGACGCGCACAACCGCCAGACGGAACGCCGCATCTATGACGGGCTGAACCCGGTGCAGTTCATAGCCGAGGCGCAACGTGCCCTCGTGAATCCGCCAACGGAACTTGCAGGTCAGGTCCTGCGGTTCCTCGCCATAGAAGATCGGCACGCGGATGACGAACGCGGTCGGGACGTCAATGCCCGACTTGTGCCCGGTTTCCGAAACATAGTTCAGCTTGCGGTCACCATTGTCGAGCCGAACCGACGAGGTGAATTCGACCGACTTCTGCGCCTCGAAATCCTTGCACAGTTCCAGGATGTCGGCCGCATCGGGCTTGATGATGTCGCCGGCATATTCTTCGAGGAATCGGACGAACTCGTCCTGCCCTTGCAGTGTCCCGTCGTGCTTCTTCCAGACCGCAAATTCCTCGGACCAGCGCATTTCCCAGCGCGCCCGATGGTCTGCGCGCCGCGGCGTGTCATCGCCGTGATAGTCGATGTAGATCGTGACGCGGAGGTCATTCAGGTCGGCCAATAGGAGTTTGTCCGGATCCGTGAACCGGTTCGCATACGCCGTCAGGCTGTCGCCATCATCGAAGTGCCTGGACGCCTCGATGATAGTCGGCATCGGGTATTCATCCCGACCGACCGGGATTTCATGGACCTTGTAGCCTTCCGGCGCGACGACCAGGTCTCGGCCATCACGCGCGTGCAAATGAATGTTACCCCGCAGGGCCTCGATGATTTGTTCTATGTCCAGCATGGCTTACGCCCCCTCTTTCTTGCTGCGTTGGGTTGCGACCTCGTCTTCGAGCATGTCCAGCTGGTCAGGCTGGGACCGGCTGAGATTGCCGGCCTGCACGAAATAGATGGCGTCGCCGATCGTCTCTTTCGGGATTTTCGACGAGACTTTCGCCGCCATCGTCACCGCTTCCTGGCCGTTCGGCTTGAGCGAGAGGGTCAGCGTCAAGCTGCCCGATTTGCCCTTTTCCTCGACCTCGGATGCGACGATCAGCAACTCCTCGTCGAGCGCGGCGAGTAGCGCGCCTTTCCGGTATTCCTTCAAAACAGATATAAACGACATGTCCCTGGCTTCCTTTCGTTCCGTCGCTTGTCAGTTACGCAGAGACCGCCGCGTCGCCGGCACGTCGCCAGCAATCCGCCTCGAGTTCTGCGAGCCGCTGGTCGGCGCGCAACAGCGTGTCGAGTCGCGGATAGGTCTTCTCGAGGTCTGGCACCTCGCCCGCCATGATGTTCGGCAACGGCTTGCTGTCCCCATTGAACAGCTGCTTTGACAGGGTCGCCTCGCTGACGCCGAGCGACTCGCGAACACGCGCGGCGCGCTGCTTGAAGTCAGTCAGGTTGAAGGTGATCTCGGATGCCGGTTTTGTCATAGAACGGCATATGGATATTTTAATTCCCACCCGTCAAGAAATTAATTTTACCGTTTCTTATTTGTTCTGAGGTGGTAATTACCCCCATGACCACGCAAGACGAAATCCGCGCGCGCATAGAGCAACGTATGGAGGCCCTCGGCCTAACCCGGCGATCGGTTTCGCTGTCGTCGGGGCTGAGCTCGCACTTCCTGCAAAGGTTCATGACGCAGGCGAACACGTCAATGACTGTGGACAATCTGCTGAAACTGTCGCGGACACTACAGGTCGCGCCGGAATGGCTGCTGACGGGCCGCAGCGCGACCGAGCCACCGCTCGGGGCCGTCGAATTGTTCGACCTCTATACCAGGCTGAGCCCCGCCAATCGCGAGACCCTGATGAATTTCGCGCGCTGGACACTCGACAACCAAGAGTAACTAAAGTTTGCAACCCGTATTGACGGGAATTCTTTTTACCATTACAAGCAGCCTGCAACTTAGCAGGAGGCTTTCATGTCCAACTATACCGCACCCCTTTCCCGCATCGGAGACGCCGAGGATGCCGCGACCTTGCTGCTGTTCGGCCTGATCGGTCGGCAGCGCACCGTCGCCGCATCCGTGCGCAAGCTGATCGAGGGGAAGGCCGCCGGATCCCGTGATCTCGCCGCCGCAAAACGGGCCGCCCTCGACGAGGCCTCGGCCATGCAGCAGGAAGTCAATGCCCTCGTCGCGCAGATAGAGCGCCTCGACATCGATGCGCTGGCCGCCGCATGACCCGCACGATCGCCAAGACCAGCCGCGCGCCGAGCGACATCGACCGCCTCGTCGGCGAAGAAATTCGCAAAATCCGCCAGGATCGCAACATGACGCTGGCCGAGACCGGCCAGATGCTCGGCATATCGCATCAGCAATTGCAGAAATACGAAACCGGCACGAACCGCCTGTCGGCCGGCATGTTGTGGAACGTCGCCGAACTGTTCGGCCTGCCGATTTCGGCATTCTTTCCCGATGGTGACGAGGTCGAGGATGCCACGCTCGAGCTCGCCCGGTTGCGTCGCAAGGTCGACCGTGCGCGCCAGCTGCTCGAAAGTGACCGGGCATGCTGACCGGTGACAAGACTCGAATCACGATCAGCGAGGGCGGCCAGGACGTCACGTTCAAGATCAGTGAGTTCCGCGACTGGCTCGCCAAGGGCCGCGCCGCCCGGTCGGAAACCGCCGCAGACGTCACGCTCGTCGATGCCCTGCGCGAGGCCTGGGACGATTGGCACAACCAGCCCGGCAGTTCTGGCCTGCCGGCGGACCGCCTGCTCGAGGCGCTCGCCGCACGGGCGCAGGAATGGGGCCGCGCACAATGACCGACATGTTCCCCAATGCGCCGCGACAAATCTCGCTCGATCGTCAAATCGAATGCGCCACGCGCGAGGTCGCCATGCGCAAGAAAGTCTACGCCCGCCGCGTCGCCGATAACCGGATGCCGCAGGCCAAGGCCGACAATGAAATCGCGACGATGGAAGCCATTGTCGAAACCCTGAGAGGATTGAAGTAATGCCCGTCAGACACACGATTCCCCTGAATGACCCGTCCCTGCGGGAATTTGAGCGCATCAGTGCGGCGTTCATCGCGGCCGTGCGTAACCAGGTGCTCGAATCCTTTGAAGCCGCGGGCATCAGCCAGGGGCCAAATGAGACCGACGAAAACTTTGTGCGGCGCACCCGCATGTCGATGTTGCTGAATGGCTGGGTGCAGGTGACGCGCGGCGTACTCGAGCAATCCGGCCTGATGATGCCCGCCGACGATTTCAAGCACGTCGTGGACCAATTCATCGACATCCAGACGCAAGAACTCCCACCGGTCGACGGCAGCCTGCCGCGCGCGTCATGATTTCCCGCCTCAAACCCTGCAAGGGCATCAGCCCGAAAACCGGTCGCCGTGTCGGCACCCGCCACAAATGGCCGAAAGGCCGCCAGGGCGCCGGGAAATGGGGCGAGGGCCGCTGCCTGTATTGCGGCCGCACCGCCGACGAGCTCGTCCCGACCGGGCGCAAACTCGAACAACAAACCCTGAACCTGTTGGAAGGCCTGACGACATGACCCGCGACCGTTTCAAACCCCTGACCGACCGGCTCGGCGTCCTGTTCGACCCGCGCTTCTGGATGCGGACCCATAACGTCGACGATGATTGGGACCGCACGCTCGCCGCCGCGCTTTACCTGGTCGAGCACAATGCCAAGACGATCGAGGATGTGACCGACTATTCCGCAACCGTTGCCGGCATGAAACTCTGGGTCGGCAACTGGCCGCATGCATTCGGGTCGCTCTATCACGTCCCGAACGGTATGCAGGTCCTGCCGCGCCGCAAGACCGCGATACGCCTGCGCGAGCACATCATCGCCAGGGCCAGCGCGGATCGCGCCGAGGCGCAGCGCGCGGCGGCCGTGTCATGATCGAGGTCAAGACCTATCGCCTGGTCGACGAAATGGTGACGGCCAACCCGCTGTATAACGGCCCCGTCCTGGCATTCCGTATTCCGGAAAGTGCGCGACGGCCGGACGCGGACGCGCTCACGCAAAGCCCCGCGGTCGGCCGCGAGTGGCAGCGCACCCTGATGTCGATCGAGGAAGCCCTGGCCGTCATGGGCGCCAACCTGCGCCGCGAGCCCTGGAAATGGGTGCCGCGCGGCCTGTTGATCCCGAAACCGGGCGGCTGTCGCGCCGTCGCCGAGGTGGGGGATTGGGTCCTGCGCCCACCCCCGCCCCGGTCTGCCGCGTTCTCGCACAAGACCGACCTCGCTTTCCGGCGGACCTATGTATTGGAGGGTGAAGCCGATGGCTGACGGGCGAAACCACCTCAGAGCGACGCACCCGGCGCGCCTGAAATCGCCGCCGGCCGTGACGGTTCAGTTAAGCCTGGCGCAATACAGCAAACTGTACGAGCGCGCCGCACTTGCTGGGATTTCGATGTCCCAGGCAATGCGGGATTTGATTGATTTAAATCAGAGGGATGAATTGAAATGAATACGGCAATCAATGACATTATCGTGGAGCGTGAACGCCAGAAGTCGGCGGAGGGCTGGACGCCCGAGCATGACGACGAGCATTCCGATGGTTCGCTGGCTATGGCTGCGGCCTGCTACGCCGGAGACCGCCGCAAATGGAATAAGGCGGCGCCAGTTAATTGGCCTTGGGGCGATGACTGGTGGAAGCCGAAAAACCCGCGTCGTGATCTAGTCCGCGCTGCCGCGCTCATTGTTGCCGAAATCGAGCGACTCGACCGTGCCAGGCTGAAGGATCAAAGCCATGACCAGAAGGGTGCGCCGGAATGACCTACGCCGAGACCACAAAAGTGCCTGTCGAAAGGTCGCAAACCGAGGTCCAGAAACTGCTGACCGCGCTCGGTGCGCAGCGCATGGCGATCTATCACCAGCCGGAAGGCGTCACGGTCGTGTTCGAGCTTGGCGAAACCTATTACCGGATCAGCGCGCCGCCGCCGCACCCGGTGCGCGACACACAGGCGGCGCGGGCGCAGGCCGAACGCGCCGCCTGGCGTGCGCTGGTCCTGCTGGTGAAGGCCAAGAAAGTCGCGATCGATCAGAAAATCACCACCGTCGAGCGGGAATTCATGGCCGACACGGTCATGCCTGACGGCTCGGTCCTGATCGATCATCACCGCGCCATCGTGGCGCACAATTACCGCGAGGGCGGGGTTCCGAGATTGGGGTTCGACGGATGACGCTCACACCCGAAATGAAAGCGAAATTCCCGGAGTTCTTCGAGGCGACCTGCGAGAAATGCGGGCACACCCATCTGGGAACCTACAAGACAGTGAACATGGACGCCGGCCCGGTCCGAATGGCCGCTGTTCACTGTCTTTGCGGGCATATGTTCACTGTGAAGGACGAGGAAGAATGACCGCACACTCGCCGCCGACCTTCACCTGCATCATCTGCCAGTTCGTGCGGGGCCGGTTTTACCACGAACGCAGCGGGCCTGATAAAGCGCGGCCGCCGGTCTGCACGGGATGCGAGTCCGAGTATGCCCCGAGGATCCGCGAGGGCGCGTTCGGTGACCGTCGCATCATCCAGCAGGGCCTTGCCCTGGCCGAGGCGTTGCGCTGCGAGGCCGCGATCATGGAATGGCCGCCGGAATGGAGAAAGGGTTACAATGCCCCAGCGTGACTATGACTCGACGCCCGTGTCCGACGAGCTCGGCCTGCAGGATGTTATCAAGGGACTCGCCGCAGACATACAAGGCCTGCGCGATGGCAAGGTCAGTATTCAAGACGCGCACGCCAGGGCCGCGCTCGCGAAACAGCTGTTCAATGGCTGCAGGATCTACCTGCAGGCCGTGAAGACGATCGAGGCCGCCGCGAAGCGGATCGAGCAGGTGCCGGAATGACTCTGCCCGTTTCAGCCATTTCCGTTCGCCAGCCTTGGGCCTGGGCCATCATTCACGGCGGCAAGGACGTCGAGAACCGATCGAAAGCGCCATTCGGTACAAAGGGCCTGCTCGGTCGCCGCGTGGCGATACATGCCGCGCAAGGCATGGCGCAACTCGAATATGAACGCGCGCGGGCGTTCATGCTGGACCTTGGAGTCGAATGCCCTCGGCCCGACAGGCTGGTCCGCGGCGCTATTATTGGCAGTGTCCGGCTGGATAATGTCGTCAGCGAACGACCGAGTCGCTGGTTCTTCGGGCCGCGCGGACTAGTCCTGTATGACGCGAAAGCCTGCGAGCCGGTGCCCGCATCGGGTCAGCTAGGCTGGTTTAAGTGGAAACCCGAGGATCGAGACCCAGTCGCGCCCCTTCCCTGGATGCGAAAATGGCCAAACACAATCGTGCATCGTGAGTTCTGCGACGCATCCCCCGGCCCTTTGTTTGAACAGGCGCCGCAATGACCCGCCAGCCCGACACCCCTTTCCCGCCGCGCCTGCTGCGCGCCGAGGCGGCTGCGTATTATGTCGGGCTTGGCCGCACAAAATTCCTCGAGCTCGTCGATGCCGGCACGATCGCGCAGCCGAGTGACGAGGATCCGCCGCGCTGGAAACGTGAAGACCTCGACGACTATGCCGACAGCTTGCACCGTCGCGGTGAAACTGTCACAACTTCCCCGCGCGCCCGAGAGGTCAGGGCGCTATGACAGGTCGGGACGTGGCAGAATTCAGGAAACGCTATCGCTTCACGCGCAGCGATGTCGATCGGCATGGCAATCGCCGCTGGTACGTCCTGCACCCCGTCACGGGCCGCAAGATCCGCTTGAAGGCCGAGCCGGGGTCGGATGCGTTCGAAGCGCAATACAATGCCGTCAGGGCCGCGCGCGATCGCAGCCGCGCCATTGAAGGCTCGCTCGAATGGATGATTCAGCAATTCCTCGCCAGTCCGGAATTCCTGACCGACCTCAAACCCTCGACCCAGGCCGTGCGTCGGCGGATCCTCGCCAAGGTCATCACCGACGGCGGCGACTTGATGGCGCGCGAGGTGACCAGCGCAGACATTCGCGCAGGCCGGAACGCGAGACGGGACACACCCGCCGCCGCGAACAACCGGATGAAGGCGATCAGCGCCGTCTATGAATGGGGAAAAGAGGAAGGCCTAGTCGATCATAACCCGGTGCGCGGCGTCAAGCGCCTCAAGGAAACCGGGCCGGGTCATCACACCTGGACCGTCGAGGAATGCCTGCAATACGAGGAACGCCATGCCGTCGGCACAATGGCCCGCCTGGTCTATGCGCTCGCCCTCTATACCGCGTCGCGCGTGTCAGACGTTCACCGGCTCGGGCCGCAGCATGTCTCGCTGAAAACATTCACCGAGCCGGACACCGGCGCGCAATACCAGGTGCGCGGCATCCATATCGTTCAGGAAAAGACGAATGCGCGGGTCTGGCTGCCCGTCGTGCCG
Source organism: Hyphomonas sp. UBA4494 (assembly GCF_002388935.1). Taxonomy (NCBI): domain Bacteria; kingdom Pseudomonadati; phylum Pseudomonadota; class Alphaproteobacteria; order Hyphomonadales; family Hyphomonadaceae; genus Hyphomonas; species Hyphomonas sp. UBA4494. Next base: position 40,972 of record NZ_DGNK01000003.1, on the reverse strand, counting down.
CCGCTAGCGGTCGCGATCGACAACACGCCGCCGGCCGCGCTGGCGTTCGCGCTGACGGCGCACGGCAAGCCGTTCTCGGTGAAGGGCCTGTCGAACAAGATGCGCCAATGGTGCGACGAGGCCGGCCTGCCCGGCTGTTCCATGCATGGCCTGCGCAAGGCCACCGCGACCCGGCTCGCCGCCTATGGCATGTCGACCAGGGAAATCGCTGCCGTCACGGGTCACAAGACCCTGTCGGAGGTCCAGCACTATACCGAGGAAGTCGACCAGGCGCTGCTCGCGCTCGGCGCGATGCGAAAGACATTTGGAGGGAATTGATGAACTGGCTCGTCTATAATGTGGGAATTGTCGCCACGTTGGCAGGGTGTGCCGCCGCTTATGTAGGCGGACAAGGCATGACCGTTTTTGCTGGCGCGTTCGTCGGCACCCATATTGCTGTTGTGGGCGGCTGGCTCGCGCGAGACAAGAGCAGGGAAACCGGGCTGCGGCTGTTCATGCGCTCGGCCTGCCCCGTCGATACATCGATCGACCCGCGCGGATATAGTTGGTCGGAGGCCTACCTCGACCAGGCACGTGAGCATGTTCTGACCGAGGGAGAGAATTGATGCCGACGACATCCATAATGCAGGCCATGTCACAATTGATTTTTGCCTTCGAGGCCGAGGGTATCAAACTCACCTCGATCGGTGTCGATGACACCCAGCGGCTTGACTATGTTTGCCGGCGCGAGGCGTCCGCGAATGCCCGGCCGGAACTGCCCTTATCCGGCCCCAGGTCAAAACAGGGCCGCGTTCGCACGATCTGCGGCGTCGCCGTGGTCTGCCGGAAGGGAGAGAATTGATGTTTGGCGAAATCGAGCACCTGCGCATGATCGCGCGACACCGCGCCCGCATCGAGGCCGAGATCGTTGCGCCCCTGCAGCGCCGTGTGTTCGAATTGCTTAAAACGACTCAGGAACAAAACGTCCCACCCGCGCCCACGGGTGGCGACCAAACCGTCCCACCTTCGGGAAAACCCGAATGATTACAGCGCCATTTTTTGAGGGTGTGAATCCTGCCGGGGTCGCCATGCCTGGCGCGCGGCAGAATGGCTTTCCCCAAAACGAGGCAAGCCCCCCCCCAGAGACTGGAGGGCTTGCTCAAAATAATCGCTACTGTCAGGCGCTAGTTCGCCGCTGCGCTATCCAGTTCCTTGGTCAGCTGTTCTTTCAGGTCGCGCTTGATGAACTTGCCGCTGGCATTGCGCGGCAGTGCGGTGAGGAACCAGACATAACGCGGCACCTTGTGCTTCGCCATGATGCCCGCGCAATGCTCACGAAGGGTCACGGCAGCCAGGTCTTCGCCCGGTTTCAACACGACGGCCACGCCGACCTCCTCGCCCAACCGGTCATCCGGTACGCCGAAGACGCTGCACTCGGCCACGGACGGATGACGATAGATCGCCGCCTCGACCTCGGCGCAATAGACGTTCTCGCCGCCGCGCAGCACCATGTCTTTCTTGCGGTCCACGATAAAGATGAAACCATGCTCGTCGATCCGGGCAATGTCGCCGGTGTGCAACCACCCATCGGTAATCGATTCTGCCGTCGCCTCAGGCCGATTGATATAGCCTTTGATGACCGAAGAGCCGCGCACCCACAGCTCGCCAACTTCGCCCTGCGCGACGGTCTCACCAAGATCATTGACGCACTTGGCCTCGAAATTGGGCATGGCCGGGCCAGCGCTGTCGGGCTTGTCGATGAAGAAGTCGGCCGCAACAGATGTGATGATGCCGCAGGTTTCGGTCATGCCGTAACCGGTATTCGGCCGGGCGGTTGCCACCGTGGAGTCGATCTTTTGAACAAGGTCCGGCGGCAATTGCGCGCCGCCCCCGCCCAGCGTTGCCAGGCTGGACGTGTCTGTCTTTTCGAAGTCCGGATGGTTGATCAGTTCGCGGGCCATGATGGGGACACCGCTCATCGCCGTGACCTTCTCGGTCTCAACCAGTTTCAGCGCCTCGCCCGCGTCCCAGCGATACATCAGCACGATCTTGCCGCCCGCAGCTGTGATGAGATAGGCGGCGCAATTGTTCGCCGTGACATGGAAGAGCGGCGTCGTAATCAGGCCAACCGGAACTGGCGCTTCTTCAGGTGGCATTTCCCCCGTGGCGCGCGCGGTCGCGAGTTGGGTGGAAGCCCCCGCAAATGCCATGTTCAGCAAATTGGACACGCACCCCCGATGGGTCAGCTGAGCGCCTTTCGGGAAACCGGTCGTGCCGGATGTATAGAAGATGCACGCATCCGCGTCGGGGTCGACACTGACGTCCGGCAATGCGCCGCCATGGGCCAACACGTCTGACCATTGGATGACAGGCGATGGCGCATCCGGCGCGCGTACACCGACGATCTTCATCTTGGCGGCCGCGCCGGAAATGGCGAGCACCCGTTCCAACCGCTCTGAGTCCGCAAACAGGATCTTGGGCTCGGAGTCCTTTAGCGCGTATTCCATTTCCTCAGGTGTCCACCAGGCATTCATGCCAACCACGGCAATTCCAACCGAGACACAGGCCCAATATAGCAGCATCCATTCAGGATAGTTGCGCATGGCGATCGCCACACGGTCGCCGGGCTTTACGCCCTGGTCAAACATCCAGGCGGCGGCCGACGCCACATCGCGATGTGCATCCGCATAAGTCCAACGCTCATCCTGGTAGACCAGATAGTCGCGTTCGGGGAATTGGAGCGTCGACAGCCAGACTTCCCGCACACTGGGCGGGGCGTTCTTGTAGACGCGGAGCCGGTTGCCCAGAACTTCGGCCTCGACGATCTCGAATTCGCCGCCGGGGCCTGTCAGTTCTTCCCGTGCTTTCAGGAGTTCGGTGTAGTGCATGTTTCCTCCGGATCGTTTTGTCCGATCATACACGGTGTCGCTACGTCACAAAGACCGGACGCTGGGGCAAGCCTTGCCCGTTTTACCTGAACTTTCCTCAGCTTAGGGCTCGATTGTGACAATCACCCGTTCATAGCGTGTCAGCGATGGCGTTCCCTTATCGGTGACTTTCACGATGAAGTGCGCAGTTTCCGTCTGTTCCACCTCCGGCAACTGGAGCCAGATATCGAAATCATTGACGGCGTGTCCCATGTCTATGGGCGCCTCCAACGTCCCGGCTTCCGCATAATTGAACCAGTGATAGCTGAGGCTGTCGCCATCCGGATCATACGTACCAGACGCATCCAGTCCGATATGCTCTCCGGACTTCGCGGTGAGCTGGCGCGCATGAGCCAGTTTCACGACCGGCGGATGGTTCGCGTCTTCATAGGATGAAATGGTCCAGTCCATGCGCGCAGCAAAGTCACGCTGGAGGTCGCTTCTCCACCGCAGCAGCGTGACATGATTGTCGTGATAGGTTTCCTCTGCAGGGCCAATCGCCCGACCATCCTTCTGCGCCACCCAGGGCGTGTAGGTGTCCGTCGCATTCGTCCAGATCGGGCGCGGTTCCGGGTCCAGCGGCACACCGCCCGAACCAAGCTTTCCGGGACCGACACCGATCTCATCCGCACTCGGCGTATAGAGTTCGTACCGACCACCCCAGCCGCCCCAGTCCGGACGGTCCGGCACGTTGAGCCCGTTCGGGATCAGGGAGAGATAGGCAGGTGTATCGCCTTCCATACCCCAGACCACGTCCGGATAGCGCGCGCCAAGCGGGCCATGATCTTGCTGGATGTTTTCGGCGATCCACTGATTGGAAATATGGTCCTCGAAGCCGGGAAAGCCACGCGTTATAGCGGTCCAGGTGGAGCGGCCATACTCGCCCGGGCTGACAATGTAAAACAGGCTCGGAAACTCGCGGCGCATCCAGATGCCGCTATCGTCCTGATCTGAAATTGTATAGACACGGAGTTTCGAGATCAGGCGCGCAGCCTCCGCGTCGCTCTTCGTTTCACGGATATCATGCAGCGCCTGGGCCAGCGTGTTCGCCCCGCCCCAGACGGAGATCCACAGTGGCCGGTCATCCTCGGCCTCAAGCAGGCGAATGATCGCGTCCGAGCCTTCTGTCGATTGCCCGGTCCCCACGCTGGGCATGCCATAGCCCGGCTGACCGCTCATCACGAGGTCCTGCAGCTCGGATTCCGTCGGATAATCCGGCGCGTGCTGGCTGAGCGTATCGTAGACCTCGCCATACTTTCCAAGTGTCGTGCGGATGGAATCGGGCCGAATATCGTTTTTCTTCCAGATCGACGTGGTCGCCACCAGCGCCTCGATGTCGATCTCATTGGAATAGAGCAGGAGACGGATCAGCGATTGGGTGTCGTCCGGGTCTGCTTCCATGTCGGTCAGGATAACGACGCGGTGCTTTTCCAGCGCCACTGGCACCTGTTCAACCACCATTTCGTCGGCCGGCATAACTTGCCCCATCGCACTGCACGCACTTGGCGCAATTGCTGACACGAGCCCCGCGAACCCAATCAGAATCCATTTCGCCATGACTTTCCTCCGCTTCTTTATGATAGCGGTATCATTGCGTGAGCGATCTTGTGTGGCAAGTGGATACGCTTCGGTGACTTTGAATTATTTCCTTAGCCCGCTGCGCGCGTTTGGCCGGCATGGAGGGCGCAGATCAGCGTGAATAGCCGCCGCGACGTGGAGAAGTCGACTTCGACCTTGCCTTCAAGGCGTTCGGCGAGAAGTTCTGAACCCTCATTATGTATGCCACGCCGAGCCATATCGATGGCTTCGATCTGGTGCGGAGATTGCGTGCGGATCGCATCATAATAGCTGTCGCAGATCATGAAATAGTCGCGGATCACGCCCCGGAACGGCCCGAGCGAAAGGATGAACGTGTGCACCTCCTCGCCTGCCTCGGTACGAATGGCAAAGACGAGCCGGCGCTCGGCTTTGGACAGGTTCAGTTGATACGGCCCCCTGTCCTGACCGATCACCTTGAAGGAATTGCTTTCCAACAGATCAAAAATGGCAACGCGACGCTCATGCTCGGCGTCCGGGCCCGATGCGCCCAGGGTCTCATCGTCGATATCGACGCCGATGAGCCGGTCATTGCTCACCCGTCCGTGCCCTGATTGGAGCGGATAGAGATGGAGCGCGCATGGGCTGGCAAGCGCTCTGCCTCGGCGAGACGCAAGGCGGCGGGCGCAATCGCGGCAAACCCCTCAGGCCCCACACGCTGAACACTCATCCGTTTCAGAAAATCATACAGGCCAAGGCCGGACGAGAAACGCGCGGCGCGGCTGGTCGGCAAGACGTGGTTCGACCCGGTGACGTAATCGCCCAGCGCCTCCGGCGTATAGTGGCCCAAAAAGACCGCACCGGCATGGCGGATCAGTGGCAACAGGGCATCCGGGTCCTCCACGGCCAGCTCCAGATGCTCAGCCGCGATGCGGTTCGCGATGGAGGCTGCAGCAGGCAAATCAGGTGCGACGACGATTGCGCCATTATTCATCCAGCTTTCGCGTGCCCGTTCGCCAGTTGGCAGGGTTTTCAACTGGTTTTCCACAGCCTCTTCCACAGAATCCCCCACAGCCTGGTCCACAACAACGAGGATCGACTGGCTGCTGGGATCATGCTCGGCCTGAGACAGCAGGTCAGCGGCAATCCAGTCCGGATTTGCCGTATGGTCTGCGATGACCAGAATCTCTGACGGGCCGGCAATCGTGTCGATGCCGACGCGGCCGAATACCTGGCGCTTGGCCTCTGCGACGAAAGCATTGCCAGGGCCGACAATCTTGTCGACCGGCGCCATGTTCGACGTGCCAAAAGCCAGCGCGCCAACGGCCTGCGCCCCACCAATTGGGTAAAATTCCTCAACGCCGGCTTTCAGCGCAGCGTATGCAACTGCGGGTGACAGCTCGCCCTGGGGGGCAGGCGCAACCATGACGATGCGCTCAACGCCGGCGATCTTGGCCGGCACGACATTCATCAGGACCGAAGAGGGGTAACTCGCGCGGCCGCCCGGCACATAGACGCCGACGCTTTCCAGCGCCGTCCAGCGCCAGCCGAGCTCTACTCCCGCTGAGTCGGTAAAACTGTGGTCTGCGGGCCGCTGCGCCGCATGATATGTGGCGATCCGATCATGCGCAAAATCGATGGCTTCGCGCAAATCGGCCGGGCATTGCGCGGCCAGACTGTGCAGGTTCACATTGTCGGATGTCAGCGTCGAGGGGTCCAGTTGAAGACCGTCAAACCCGGCCGTGTACTCGGCCACGGCCTCGCCGCCGCGTGCCTGCACATCCTTAAGGATGCCCGTCACGGTATTCGCGACGTCTTCACCCGTGCCGCGTTCCTGCTCCAGGAACTGGGCAAATTCACCATTGAAGGCGTCGTTTGAGGCAAAAAACCTGCGGACCATGTCTATCTCCGGCGCCGCTCGTGGCTCGGAAGGCGGCGCGTCGGCCACACATAGTCACTGTCCAGCAAGGTTGCATCCAGAACTTCAACCTCAAGGACGATTTCTCCGTCGCCTGCGAAGATCAGCGTGATCTTTCCACCCGGCGGCTCATCTGCCGGGGTGAAGGTCACCTGCAACAGCGACAGGACCATTTCCGGGTCTGTCTTGGTGACAGCGCGGGTCTTCGCGCCCAGCACGCCATCGAAGGCCAGCAGCGACCGCACACGCTGGCCGTCGCCGCGTTTCGCGCCCGCTTCCCAGCGAAAGCGGTTTATTTCCAGCGCAAACCGGTTGTGGCGGGACTCATATTTCAGGTTCCCCGCTTTCACGACACTGTCCTGAATGGCGGCGGAAATGACTTCCAGATCCTCGGCCGTTTCGGCGAGGAGACGAAGTGGTTTGTGATCAGCCATCAGTGCCCCTTGAGCAATTCCTAGTCTTCGTCCTCGGATCGGCGTTCAATGCTAGCGCCACAGGCGTTAAGTTTCGCTTCCAGCCGCTCAAATCCACGATCGAGGTGGTAGATACGGTTCACCACAGTCTCCCCCTCTGCGGCAAGCCCTGCAATCACAAGAGAGACCGATGCGCGCAAATCTGTCGCCATGACTGGCGCTGCGGTCAGCTGAGGCACACCTTTCACGACCGCCTCCTGCCCACGCACTGTAATGTCTGCGCCAAGACGCGAGAGTTCCGGTGCGTGCATGAAACGGTTTTCGAAAATCGTTTCGCGAATGATGCTTGTACCGTCCGCGAGGCTCATCAGGGCCATGAACTGAGCCTGAAGGTCAGTCGGGAAGCCTGGATGCGGCTGGGTCGATACGCTGACGGATTTGAGCCGAGAGCCATTCCGCACGATGCGCAGAGTAGCCGCGGCCTCGTCGGCCTCGACCGTGACGCCAGCCTCTCTCAGCTTGCCAATCATTGCACCAAGGGCCGCCACCGGTGCGCCCTCAAGCGTGACATCACCGCCGGCCGCTGCAGCCGCCATGGCATATGTGCCCGCCTCAATCCTGTCCGGCATGACGGAATGCGTCGTGCCGCTCAGTTTCTCGACGCCTTCGATGCGAATTTTGGACGTGCCAGCGCCCGTGATCTTCGCGCCCATGGAGTTCAGGCAAACCGCCAAGTCTTCAATCTCGGGCTCACGTGCGGCGTTCTCCAGAACGGTCTCGCCTTGCGCAAGCGTCGCAGTCAGCATGGCATGCTCGGTCGCACCCACGCTCGGCATGGCAAAATTGATGTGCGCACCTTTCAGGCCATGAATGGCGGCGGCCTTCACATAACCCTGCTCCACACGCAGATCCGCGCCCATTGCTTCCAGAGCTTGCAGGTGCAGATCGACCGGCCGGGCACCAATCGCACAGCCACCCGGCAGCGAGACTGTAGCATGGCCAGAACGCGCAATCAGAGGCCCCAATACGTTGAAACTCGCCCGCATCTTGCGGACCTGATCATATGGCGCGATCGTGCTTTTCAGCTCAGCACCGTTCAGATGACAGGTCGAATCGCCCTTCGGCCAATAGACTTCAACGCCCAGCGTTTCCAGCAATTGCGCAAGGAAGCGCGTATCAGCCAGATTCGGCATATTGGTAAGCGTGATGGGCTCGTCAGTCAGCAAACATGCGACCATCAGCTTCAGAGCGGAGTTTTTCGCGCCGGAAACCGGAATGCGGCCATTCAGATGAGCGCCGCCCTTGATGTGCAATTTATCCATGGATTGCCCTTATACAGCGCTTCGCGGCTTTGGAAGGGCCTGAATGTGGCAAGGCTGCACAGACTTTATCCAAATATTACCGGCAGTTGCTTAAGCCCCCGCAAGCCGGAGCGCGGAATCCACTTCAGCTGTTCCGGCTCAACGCCCAGGGCGAGGCCCGGCCAGCCGTCCAGAAGACAATCGAGCGCCGCCTGCGCTTCGGCGCGTGCCAAGTGCAGGCCGAGGCAGATATGCGGCCCGCCACCCCATCCAAGATGGCGATTGGGCCTGCGGGTCAGGTCCAGGTTTCGAGGGCCCTCAAACACACGCTGATCAATATTGGCCGCCGCAAGCAAGGCAACAAGGCGTTCGCCGCGTTTCATTGACAAGCCGTGGAATTCCAGATCCTCGCGTGCATGCCGCGGCTTGGTCATCTGCACCGGCGCGCAGTAGCGCATGAGCTCATCCACGGCGATGCCGCGCGCATCGTCATCCATGCCCCGATACTGATCCGCTGCGTCCGGCTCGGTCAGCAGCGTGTAGACAGCTGACGAGATCAAGTGCTTCGTCGTCTCATGTCCGGCGATGAAGAGGACAAACACCATGGCAACCAACTCGTCATTGCTCATGCGGTCGCCATCGGCTTCAGCATGGACGAGCTCGGTGACGAGGCCTGGCCCGGGTTCATGCCGGACGCGCTCGAATTCCTCCGCCAGCATTCTCTGAACCGCGCCAAGCTTCATCAGGCCGCGCAGCACATTGAATATGTTCGCTGTCGCGGTCAGGCCATGCAGGACAGAATCAAGCTTGTTTCGAATCTCGCCCGAGAACCCCAGCAGGTCATAGATCACCAATAATGGCAGCTGTCGGCACAGCCCCTCAACCAGATCCGCTTCGCCTGCTTCAACCATCTCCGCTACCAGCCGATCACAGGTTTCGCGAATACGCGGCCTCAATGCGTCGATCGAGACACGCCGGAAGGGCTGGTCGACCAGACGCCGCAAGCGCAGATGGTCAGGGTCATCCAGCGACAGCAGATTGTTGGACAGGGTCTTCAGGGATTTGGGCAGGAATCTGAGGCCGAACGGTGAATCAAACCCGGCGTTTCGCGCGTCCACCGCAAAACGATCCGAATCCTTGAGGAATTCCAGACATTCAGCATGTCCCAGCACCAGCGTGCACTTGCCGAGGAAGGGCAGTTTCTGCCGAACAAACAGGCTCTCTTCCCTGGCCGCAGCGAGAAAGCCGTGCGGCCCACGCAGATAAGCCTGAGAGTTGAGCGGCAGGCTCATTTCTTCTCTGGATCCGACTCAGCCGGGGGCGCCTTCGCCTTGCGCGTAGCCGCCTTGCGGCGTCGCAAATTCGCCCGCAGAGCCTCGGCCCGGCGTCCGGCATTATCCTGTCCTGTTACCTTGTCTTTCATACGAGGTGCTTTTCGCAGCAAAACGGCCTTTTCATGTCAGTCTGCATAAGCTAAAGCCCGCTTTCTATTCCTGCAATGCCGCGGTAGCTCAGTGGTAGAGCGCATCATTGGTAATGATGAGGCCGGGAGTTCAATTCTCCCTCGCGGCACCAGGAATTTCCCGACAATCAGCGACACTGAGCGCGCGTCTTCCGGCGCGGGCGGGCTGTTTGTCCATCGCATTCAGCCTCAAATGCAAAAAGGGCGGACCATATGGTCCGCCCTTTCGCAATATTGGACTTGTCTTCGACCCTAGAAGGTCTTGGACACGCTCACGAAGGCACGACGACCGCGGAGGTCGTAGGCCGTTGCGCTGAGCGGCGTGTTGCCTGCGCTGGTCGTGATGATGTCAGACACTTGCGGTGGCGCTTCGTCGAAGATGTTGCGGATACCGCCAGTGATCGTCCATGTATCGCCTGTCCAGCGGACAGAAGCACCATGTTCGAACTGAGCTTCGGTGAAGACCTTGTACTGTCCATCGAGACCAAAATAGGCCGCTGGCTCGTTCAGGTCGTCGTCGAAGTTGCGGTTGTTGTCCTGACGGCCAATGAAGGTCGTGAACCAGGAATAGGTCCAGTCTCCACGGTCCAGACGGACGTTCGCATCACCTACGACACTCGGATAACCGATTGTGCCGTTGAAGTCGTTGTCTTCCACACCCGTGACGAAGTCCGAACCGAAGACGTTGATGTAACGCTCCAGAGCCCAGTTCATCGAGGTTTCGACAGTCAGCGTACCGAAGTTGAAGTCTTCTTCGTAGCGAACTTCAAGGTCGATGCCGCGCTGCTGCTGGGAGTCAACGTTCAGGGTAAGGGCCTGAATGTTGTCGAGCTGGAACGGCGTCAGCGACGTCGCAGAGTCACGCTCGAACAGGTTACAGAAATCGTTCGGGAAGGTCGTTGTTGCATAACAACCACCGACGATCTGAGCACCGCTCAGGCTGGTGATCTGGTCCTGAATTTCAACTTCGTAGTAGTCGATCGCGATGTTCAGGTTGGCGAAAGTTGGCGTCAGGATGATACCCGCGGTGAAAGTTTCACCGGATTCGGATTCAAGCTGATCGCCACCACCTGAGGTCGTGATCAGAGCAGAACCGCCAAGACCGCCTGTGAAGTCGTCAGGAATACCTGCCGCGGCACAGTTGGTACGGATGTTCTGGTTATTGGTATCGCCCCAGTTGATACATGGGTCGATGGAGGTCTGCGACAGGAAACCGGTCTGGTCCTGAAGGAACAGTTCGAACAGCGCTGGTGCGCGGTAAGACGTACCAAAGCTCGAACGGGCCCGAAGGATCGGGTTAACCTGCCAGTTCAGACCGACCTTGTAGATCGAGTCGGAACCACCGATGTCGTATTCGAAGCCACGCACAGAACCGTTGAACGTGACGTCTTCAGCAAAAGGCTGACCTTTGAAGATCGGCACTTCGACTTCAGCGAACAGTTCGGTGACAGTGTTCTCGCCGCGGGTCGGGCCTGCGGTCGAAGAACCCCAGATGTCGCCGCTTTGGGTCAGTTCACCTGGCGTGTCATCGATGCTGAATTCGCGATACTCAGCGCCGATACCAAGGCCGATTGGACCAGCTGGCAGTTCGAACAGCTCACCCGCGACGACCGCGGTCAATGTGGTCTGCTCATAGACCGTTTCACCAGACTGGTAGCCACCGATGGCCGCAACCAGGTCGTTTACAGCAGCACCGCTGAGGATATCGGGATCCAGCAGGTTGATGCTTGGAGGACCGACAAGATTCGGCACGCCGTCATCGTCGTAGTCGACGCCGTCAAAGTTCCAGTCACCCGACTGGGAGATCAGGATCTCGCTGCCTTCATAGGTACCTTCGCCGCGCGAATAGGTGCCGTCGATTTTCCAGGACCATGCGTCGAGAACGCCCGGAGCAAAGCCACCGGAGAACGACGTGCTGCCGTAGAAGTAGTCGACTTCAACCTTATCGGTCGTCGGGAATGGTGCCACGATCTGGACCAGCGAATTCATGTCATTCGAATAGGTCGGATCAGCGATGTAGCCATACTGCGGCAGAACACCAAACGGCGTTTGCGAAGAGCCAACGATCGGGAAGAACTGGCGCCAACCTTCGATGTCCGTCGTACGACGGCTGAAGAGAAGTTCCGTATCCCATTCGACACCGGCAAAGGTCACATCGGCAGAGCCGAACAGAGAAATGTTCTCGTTGCGCGGAATGAAGTCCGAGTTGTCCAGGAAGGCCGCATCGAGAATGTCTTCATAGTATGGCTGGCCGCTGGCCAGATAGCCCGTACCGACGCGTGGGCGGTAACCCGGGATCGAACCACCGAAAGCCGTCGTGCCGGTCACACCGTCCGGGGAAGGCACGAGACGCTCACCTGAGAACAGGTCGATGGCTGTATTGTGGTACAGGTTGTTACAGTTGTTGCGCGGGTCTGTCGCCGTAGCCGAATAGTTCAGACGGTCAAGCAGGCCACCGGTCTGCGGGTCACGCACGAGATCGCGTGGGCAGGACAGGTAATCGCGCTGGCTGGCGTCGAGTTCTTCAGAGAGACGATACTCAGCCGACAGGGTGAATGCCGCATTGTCGCCAAGCTCAAAACCCCATGCCGCGCTGGCGGAATACTGCTCGCCACCTTCTTCGAAGGGCTGCGTGACATTGAAGTTCAGTTCCAGGTCATCCACGGAATCACGTGTGATGATGTTGACCACGCCGCAAACAGCGTCCGAACCATAGATAGTCGAAGCACCGTCTTTGAGGATCTCAACGCGGGAGATGATGGACTGTGGAACGACGTTCAGGTCGAGTGCGGAAACTGCGCCGCGCGTACCTGAAGCACCTGGGCGCTTACCGTCGACCAGAACCAGCGTACGCGTGTCACCACAACCGCGAAGGTCGAGCGTTTGCGTACCGACACCACCATTGGTGACGAAGTTCTGGAATGTGTTGTTCAGCTGGGTCGAGCCCGATGCGAGCGAAGAGCCCTGCAGAAGCGCGGCCGTATCGACCAGGCCTTCGAGCGTTGCGACTTCGGCCGTGATCACCTGAATCGGCGAAGACGAGGAGAACGAATCGCGAGCCAGCAGGGAGCCGGTAACCACGATCTTCTCTTGGCGGGACTCATCCTGAGGAGCCTCGTCAATGATTTCCAGAACGTCTTCAGATTCTGCATCTGCGTCCTGGGCTTGAGCCGCGCCGGAAATGACAAGTGCGCCTACAGCGACACTGCCGAAAACCGACCGACGGAACAGTCGTTTGTTCATCAGTATTTCCCCTGAAATATGTTTTTGCTCACCTATTAGCCCGGTGTTTTCCACCCAGCACCCGCATTTACAGCAGGCCTTGCCGCTACGTTGAACGTCGGTTTTGGAAGTGACAAGATTTCATGACACAAATTTCACCCACGAGGCACTTTCTGCCACCAAACTGTGTTGTTTGGGACACAATCTTGCCACGCTCCCAGAAGTTGCGGACGTGTTCTTGTCGCATAAGTGCATGACCGTGCTTGACGCTCCTCGCCCCGACTTAAATAGTAAACATAACCAATTCGGAGGAATACATTGATGCGCTATCGCATTTTGGCGGCTGGAATGATCAGTGCGCTTGCGGGATCATTGGCCGCACAGGCTGAACCGGTGACCGCAGAAGACTTCGCGAAATTCCCGTCGGTTTCCAGTGTCTCCATGTCACTTGAGGGTGACATGCTGGTTGGCGTGATCGCTGATCCCTCGAAGGATGGCGATGCGCGCGCAGCAGCCTATTGGGACCTGTCTGGCGAGATTGACACCACCAAGCCGCTCGTCCCTTCGAACATCACGCCATCCAGCGGGAAGACCAAATTCTACGGCGCAAGCGCGCTGAAGAACAAGAAGTCCCTCTGGTTCACGGTCCAGCCCTATATCGGCGCCCTTGAAGGCTGTGGCGAAGGCAAGACAACCGGCTCGACCAAGAAATACCTTCAAAAGGTCTATATGGGGAACGAGCGCATCAAGAAGATTGATGACCTCCCGGATGGCCGCGCTGAAATTGGCGCAAACAAGATGTTGCTCCGCTGTTTCGAACTGGAAGGCGATACCGGCATTGCCTCACTGCTTCCGCTCGATCCAACCAAGATCGTCCTTCGCCGTACCTCCACGAAGAACGGAACAAGCTATTTCGAACATGATCTTTCGAATGGCCGCGAGAAATTCCTCTTCAAGGCAAGCGATACGCAGCAAATTGAAGTCAGCACCCGAACCGGTGAGCCTGTTGCACGAACGGAACTCGAATATGAAGATGGTGCCTGGCGCCAATATATCAGCTTGCTGGATAATGACGGCAATTTCCGGATAGAAGAGCCACTGACGACCGAAATTGCCAATCGCTTCAATATGGAAGTGCTCGGCAAGCAGAACGATACCGAAAACTACTTTGTCGCGACCGACAAGTTCGACGACAAGGTCGCGATCTATCTGTATGATGCGTCCACAGACTCGTTCAGTGACGATCCCGTATTCGCACATCCCGAGTTCAACGCCTCGGGCATGATCTTCTCTGATCGCGCGCAGGACTTCGGTGCCATTCTTGGATTTACCTACAGCGGCCCTGTTCAGGAAACCTATTGGCTCGATCCTGAGATGAAGAGCATTCAGGATGGTCTGGATGCGGCCTTCCCGGGCAAGAATGTGGCTATCAGCGACTATACGGCAGATCGCAATCGCGTCCTCTTTGCGGTCAGCGCCGCCGACATGCCGCCCGCTTACTTCCTGCTGGTCGACAAATCCAAGGTCGCCGTCATCGGATCCCAGCGTCCGTGGATCGACGTAGAGGATCTCGGCAAGTCAAAGTTCGTCTACTATTCTGCACGCGACGGCCTGCAGATCCCTGCGATCATCACCCTGCCCGCCGGCTTTGAAGAAGGCCAGAAGGCCAAAGGCGCAATCATCGTGCCGCACGGTGGTCCCTGGGCCCGTGATAGCGCCGGGTTTGATTCGTCAGGCTGGACGCAATACTTCGCGAGCCGCGGATACATCATCATGCAGCCGCAATATCGCGGAAGTGATGGCTGGGGCCGTGCACTCTGGCGCGCTGGCGACGGCGAATGGGGCCAGAAGATGCAGGACGACAAGGATGATGGCGCAGCCTGGCTGGTCGAGAATGGTTATGTCGATGCCGACAAGATCGCCATTCATGGCTATTCCTATGGCGGGGNNCATTTGCCGCGTCCGTTCGTCCGAACAGCCCTTACCAGTGCGCCATTGCTGGGGCCGGCGTTTCGAACCTTGCCAAGCTCGGCAATGAATGGGGCGACAATCGCATCCAGCGCATTGTTCAGGGTGACACCGTCAAGGGCATGGACCCGATGAAGAACACGGACAAGATCAACATCCCGATCCTGATCTATCATGGTGACTACGATGTCCGCGTGCCGATCTTCCACAGCCGCGACTTCTACAATGCCATCAAGGACAAGCAGCCTGACAGCAAGTTTCTTGTCATGAAGCAGATGGGTCACCAGAGCGCCAAATGGTTGCCTGAGCACAAGGAACAGGTTCTGGAAGAAATCGAGACCTTCCTGACCAATACCTGCGGCATGTAAGTGATCGCAAACGACAAATGAGAAAAGGGCGGACCTCGTGTCCGCCCTTTTTTTGTTTTCGCTTGATAGACGCTCAGGCCAGCGTCTTGCGAAGCGCCGTCGCCCAGCCGCGTCGCAAACGGGCCGAAGCAGTCTTTTCCATTTTCGGTTCGAACCGGGTGCCGGGCACAGTGCGGTTGGCCCACGCGTCGGCAGCCAACCATCCAAGCTGCATAGCCGCCAGAGCTGCGGCCCCAAGCGCCGTCATCTCGCGATAGTCAGGGCGCAGGATCGGACGCTCGCAAATGTCGGCCGTGAACTGCATCAACCAGTCATTCGCCACCATGCCCCCATCGACGCGCAGTTCCTTGATCGCAACGCCATCGGCTTCAAAAGCATCGAGCAAGTCACGCGTCTGATAGGCGACCGATTCCAGCCCCGCCCGCACCAGATGTTCGGCCTTGGTGGCGCGGGTAATGCCGCTGATCGTGCCGCGCGCATCGGCCGCCCAATGCGGAGCGCCAAGCCCGGTAAAGGCCGGGACGATATAGACCCCGCCATTGCCACTGAGCGCCGCCGCCACGTCCGCACTTTCGGCCGCATCTTCGATCAGGCGCAAATCGTCACGCAGCCATTGTACTATGGTTCCGGCATTGAAGATTGAGCCCTCCAGGGCCATCGCACCCCTGCCCGCCACTTCATAGCCGACCGTGCCCAACAAGCGATTTGCCGACTGCGGACGAATGGTACCGCAGTTAGCCACGAGAAACGCCCCGGTGCCATAAGTGATCTTGGCAGTACCGGGCTCCAGGCAAGCTTGCCCCACAAGCGCCGATTGCTGATCGCCCGCTGCGGACAGGATCGGCAGCGCCTTGCCGAATAGGCTTTCCTCGCTGGTGCCGAAATCATCAGCATTCTGTCGAATCTGCGGCAACATGCTCATCGGCACACCCAGCGTGGCGCACATCTTGTCGCTCCATCCGCCAGCATCTCCGAGCCCAAGCCGATAAAGCAATGTTCGCGACGCGTTGGTGACATCGGTGACGTGCGAATTGCCTCCGGTCAGTTTCCAGATCAGGAAGCTCTCTACGGTTCCGAAAGCCAGTTCGCCTGCTTCGGCGCGGGCTCGGGCACCCTCCACATTGTCGAGCACCCATCCAATCTTGGTACCGGAAAAATAGGGATCGATCAGCAGACCGGTCTCGTCCTGAACAGCCGCCTCATGACCCGCCTTGCGCAAAGCCTCGCACGTCTCGGCCGTGCGACGGTCCTGCCAGATGATGGCCGGGGCAATCGGCTTGCCGGTCGCCCTGTCCCAGACCAGTGTCGTCTCGCGCTGATTGGTGATGCCGATTCCGGCGATCTGCTCCACGCCGCCCGCCTGCTCAATGGCGGCGCGGCAGACCTCGACCGTCTTGTCCCAGATCTCCTCGCCATCCTGCTCGACCCAGCCATCATTCGGATAGGCCAGCGGCACTTCTTTCTGCGCCAGCGCCACCTGGTTCAGCTCGCGGTCGAACACGATCGCCCGCGTGGATGTGGTGCCCTCATCAATGACGAGAATATAGTCGCCCATGTCGCCTGCCCTTCAATGTTTCAGGCAGGATGGACCGGCGCGAGGCGGAACGTCAACGCGCCATGCGCTGCGCCCCGCGATCCCCGAACCACCAGAGCGTTGCTGCCGTCGCAGCGAAGGTGGCCGTTTCCACGATCTTGACCTGTTCGGCTTCCGGCGAGGCCACGAACACCAGCCAGGTGATGAGCCACAGCAACAAGGTCAGCACGGGCCGGGTCAGGGCGCGCACCGCATTCACCCAGGCATAGCTGTCGCCAATCGCGGCCTCGGCCTGAAGGGAGGCGGCGAGCCCCGACCAGCTGCCGCTGGTCTCGGCCAGCTGCTCCGCCGCCGCGTGCTCCTCGCGCCGGACCTGCCTGTGCAACCTGATCAGCTCTGCCTCATGCTGCCAGCGCGCCCGCTCATGCGCTTGTGACTGGCGCTGCTCGAAATAGCCCGCCGCCCGACCGATCACCGTGCCGAGCAGGCCGAAGACGCCGCCCCCGGCCGCACTCGCCGCCAGTCCAACTATGTCTGCCATAGTGCACGGCTCCCCTTGTAATTCCAACGTGCCGGACGGGCCCGCCGATCCAGATGCAGGAAGCTTCGGCCAAGTCCGATTCCGGTGAACCCAAGCGACTCGGCTGCCGCCAGCAATGCGAACCGGTCACGGCCATTCAGCGCGATATCAACCGCGATCTGTTTGTGCATGGAATGCTCAGCGCCACCCATTTTGGCATTCCAACCGCGACAGCGGTGGCCCGAATTGATGACGAGCGGACCGCCCACCGCCCCCCGCAGTTTTTCCAGCGCATCGAGGAATTCCGGATCGTGCCAGTACGCACCATCACAGAACTGGCCTCTGCATTTGCAGGCAAGTTCTCGCGGCGAAAAATGCGGCCAGCGCCAGCCAGTCGTATCGAACAGGNNAGAACGTATCAACATGTCCCAAGGCTGACATGCTCACGACCCTGTCGGATTCAGATCGCCACGCAAAAGAAAATGCCCCCGAAGTCACTGAGACTTCAGGGGCATTCTGACATTTTCAGTCGGGGAGACGCCGAGCTTACTCCGCCGCGACAGGTGCCACTCCAAAGGCCTGGCGCTTGGCGAGCGCCGCGCGGGCCTCGTCATATTCGCGCACCAGCTTGTCCACGAACTCCTGAGTGGACATGCGCTTGTCAATTGCGCCGATGCCCTGACCACAGCCCCATATGTCTTTCCACGCCTTGGCTTCCTGATTGCCGCCGGAGCCGAAATTCATCGCGCTCGGGTCGCTTTCCGGCAGATCATTCGGATCAAGTCCGGCCTTGGCGATGGATGGCGCGAGATAATTTCCGTGAACGCCGGTGAACAGGTTGGAATAGACAATATCTCCCGCCTTGGAGTCGACAATCATGTCCTTGTAACCGTCGACCGCATTGGCCTCGTCACAGGAGATGAAGGCCGAGCCGATATAACCCAGGTCAGCGCCCAGCGCCTGCGCCGCCGCGACCGCGCCGCCATTGGCGATGGAGCCTGAGAGGGCCAGCGGGCCATCAAAGAACTGGCGGATTTCCTGAATCAGCGCGAAGGGCGAAAGCGTGCCGGCATGGCCGCCCGCGCCGGTGCACACCGCGATCAGGCCATCTGCGCCTTTTTCCAACGCCTTGTGCGCGAAGACGACATTGATGATGTCGTGCAGCACAATGCCGCCATAGG
>NZ_DGNK01000003.1:0-22625 GCF_002388935.1 Hyphomonas sp. UBA4494 | reverse complement strand
GTGATCACGATCGGCACCTTGTGCTTCACGCACATCTCCACATCATGGTCGAGACGGTTGTTCGTCTTGTGGACGATCTGGTTGACGGCGAAGGGTGCGGCCTTGCGGTCCGGGTTCTTCTCGTCCCATTCAGCCAATTCCGTGGTGATCCGGTCCAGCCACTCGTCCAGCACCGGGCCGGGCCGCGCGTTCAGGGCCGGAAAGCTGCCGACGACGCCGGCCTTGCACTGGGCGATCACAAGCTCAGGATTGGAGATGATGAAAAGCGGCGATCCGATAACCGGGATGCGCAAATTCTGGAGAATGGGGGGTAGTGCCATGAGAAATTACCTCAAACGGAAAGGGACGCAGTTTACGTAAACGGAAACTAGCGTTTGATCTATGTTGGGCAAGGCGTGACGTTGCGGACACCTCTTGCCCAAAACTGTGGTTCGGGCCAGACTGGCCAACATCCAAGACAGTTTCAAAACAAAACTTCCGAGGGAGAAAACGGAATGCGAAAAAACAGCCTTTTGAATGGTAGCGCTATCATGGTTGCCGCGGCTCTGGCCGCCTGCTCTGGCGATGCGCCTACGACGAGCGCCGAGTCAGAAGTCGCTGCGCCGCCGGTCGAAACCGTAGAGGCCGAACCAACGGAGTCAAAGTATCTGAACGAGCCGTTGGTCAGCGAGATCTTCACCGCAGACCCGAGCGTCCATGTCTGGGATGATGGCCGCATCTATGTGTATCCGAGCCATGATTATGACGCGGGCATCCCCGAAGACGATCTTGGCAGTCAGTATGCCATGCGCGACTATATCGTCCTTTCCATGGACGAAGTCGGCGGCGAAGTGACCATTCATGACGTCGCGCTGGATGTCGACGATGTGGCCTGGGCCGCCCAGCAGATGTGGGCCCCGGACGCAGCCCACAAGGATGGCAAATACTATCTCTATTTCCCGGCCAAGGATGCCGATGGCGTCTTCCATATTGGCGCAGCTGTCTCCGACAGTCCTACCGGGCCATTCACCGCAGAGCCCGAGCCTATCGAAGGCTCCTACTCCATGGATCCGACCGTCTATGAGGACACGCACGGCGAATACTACATGTATTTCGGCGGCATCTGGGGCGGGCAGCTGCAACGCTGGGCGACCGGCGAGTACAATGCCGACCCGAACCTCAACACGGACCTCGTCAATGATGACCCTCTGACCAGTGACGATGAAGCCGGCCAGCCTGACGATGTCGCGCTAATGCCGAAGATCGCCAAAATGGGCGAGGACATGGTTTCCTTCGCCGAAGCGCCGAAGGACGTGATGATCCTCGACGAGCATGGCGATCCGATCAAAGCCAAGGATCATGACCGCCGATTCTTCGAAGCCGCCTGGATGAACAAGATCGGCGACACCTACTACTTGTCCTATTCAACGGGCGATACCCACCTGATCGTATACGCGACGGGCGACAACCCGTACGGTCCGTTCACCTATCAGGGCGTGATCAACCAACCCGTGGAAGGCTGGACCAATCATCACTCGATCTTCGAGCACAATGGCAAATACTATCTTGCCTATCATGACGTTCAGCTGTCGGGGAAAAGCCATCTCCGCAATGTGAAGATCGCAGAGCTGACCCTGAATGAGGACGGCACGTTTGAACCTGTCGACCCAATGCCCGGCGAGTAACCGCGTCCAACCTCCTCAATGAAAAGCCGGTGCGGGTTGCCCTGCACCGGCTTTTTGTTGGCGCGGAAAGAATTTCCGGCTGGCCAGGGATCCCTCAACCCCGGACCAGCCGGCCCTGCATCATGGCCAGCCAGCTCTGCTGGCGATGAAGCATGGATACGATGTCTTCTGAATCGCCGTCCTCGATGAGACGATCCATCCAGAAGCCGAGAATACGTGTGTGCGTTTCCATCCAGTCTCTCAACGCTTCGTGGCGCTTCCCCTCAGGCATTTCTGTCTGGGCAGTGGCAGGAAACCTCAAGAGTTCGGCGGACATGACTCACTCCTCATTTGCGAATTGTTCTCATTCTCATGCTTTGTGTCATCCGAGTCAAGCGACCAAACGTCCCTGACCTTCAGTCACCAGTTCACAAGCCCCCCCAGTTCAGACTAAATCCCCGTCATGGCAGACGATCTCCTTCCCCTGAGCAGCGGGTTTCCCGACGCAACCGAAGCCGAATGGCTCGCAAGTGTCGACAAGGTCCTTAAGGGCCGCGGTATTGAGTCCATCACACGCAAGACCGTGGATGGCCTGGCAATTCACCCGCTCTACCGGGAAAGCGACTTTGATTCCGCGACCGACCCGCGCGGCACGCCGGGCAAGGCACCCTATCTACGCGGGGCTACGGCCGCACCGGACCGGTTCATGCCCTGGGATATCCGACAAGCCTTTGCCCATCCCTCGCCCGCAGCAACCCATGAAGAACTGCTGCGCGATCTTGAGCGCGGCGTCATGTCCGTCGAACTCAAACTCGACTGCACGGGCGCACACGGCATCCAGATCACGACCTTGGACGATCTGCGCACCGCACTGAAAGGCCTGCGCGCCGACATCGCCACCATCGCGCTGGATCATGGTGGTGGCTCGGGTGTCACGGCGGCAACGCTACTCGGCCTGTGGGGACAGGAGCAGGACTCTCCTGCAAGCCTGAAATTCGATTTCAACATGGATCCGCTCGGCTGCCTTGCGCGCACCGGCGTGCTCAAGGGCGGGCTCAACCCGGCCTTTGCGCGCCTGTCGGCGGCGGCCACCGGTCTTGGTGAAGCCTATCCCGAAGCGAGCCTGATCCGCATCGATGCGCGCATGGCGCATGAGGCCGGCGGCTCGGACGCGCAGGAACTCGCCGCGCTGATCGCCAGCGCCGTGGACACGCTGCGCCGGCTCGAAAACCGCACGGACATTTCCGCGCTCATTCCGCGCATGAGTTTCGCGCTGGCCCTTGATGGCAATTATGGCCTCGGTGTTGCGAAGCTGCGCGCGGCAAGGCGTCTCTGGGCACGCATTCTGGATGCAATGGATCAGCAAGCCGTTCCGATGCGTCTTCAGGCCGTTTCATCGGGTCGCATGCTGACGCGCTATGATGCGTGGACCAACATGCTGCGCGATACGGCGGCAGCCTTTGCAGGAGCCGTCGGCGGCGCAGACATCCTGACCATCCGCCCCTTCAACGAGGCGCTCGGCATTCCGGAAGAGCTGGGCCGGCGCATCGCGCGCAACACCCAGATCATCGCCATGGAAGAAAGCCAGCTTGGCCGCGTCGCCGACCCGACCGGCGGCGCCTGGTTCACAGAAAGCTTTGCAGACGACCTCGCCGAAGCGGCGTGGAAAGAGTTCCAGACAATAGAAGCCGAAGGCGGCTATGCCGAGACGCTGGTTTCCGGCGCGTTTCAGAAACGTATCGCAGATGTGCGCGAGGCACGCGCCAAGGACATTGCGAAACGCAAGGTGCCGATCACGGGCGTCAGCGAGTTCCCGCTGCTCGACGAGATCACCGCGCCCATAGCCGACATGCCAACGGTCACGCCAAAGGATGGCGTTTCCGCTAAAGGCTTCGCCCATTTCGTGAAAGTGGACCTGCCCGCCGACGAGGCCGACGCCACCGCAGACGCCCTGCCGCGCATCCGTCTTGCCGAAGAGTATGAAGCCCTGCGCGATGCAGCGAGCGCTGCGCCCAAGCGGCCGACCATCTTCCTTGCCACGCTCGGCCCGATTGCCGAGCACAATGCGCGCGCGGATTTCGCGCGCAACCTCTTCGCCGCTGGCGGCCTTGAGGCGACGCAGCCCCCGGTGCCGCCACAATCCCCATCCGAAGCCGCCGCTGCGTTCAAGGCCTCCGGCAGCAAGATCGCCTGCATCTGCGGCGCGGATGCGCGCTATGAGGAGGAAGCCGTAGAGACCGCCAAGGCGCTGAAAGCCGCAGGCGCGCTGCATGTCTGGCTCGCTGGCAAGTTCGGAGGCGACAGCATCGATTCCAACATCTTCATGGGCTGCGATGTACTGCACACGCTGAAACTCGCCCACGCAGAACTGGGGCTTTAGTAGTGAGCATACTCACGTACATGGACTTTCCCGATCTCAGCGCACCCGAGCGAAAGCGGATGGCTGAGGTTGAGGACCGACTGCGGGGAGAATCAGGACGGCTGCCGTCGGACTCCGAACTCCGTCGGCGCGTCGAGTTTTTGGAGACATCCGGCGTGGCAATACAATCGCGCGACCGGATAGACCGGCGTTGGGCAATTGCGTTCCTCGTGCTCGCTACCCCCGCCGTCATGATCACACACTATGACGCGTTCGGCATCGAACTGGCGCCTGTCACGGAAAACATCATCCTGGGTTCCGTGTTTGCACCATTCTTCGTCCTGGGCGCTTGGCATACAATCAAATTCAGAAAACTGCCAGTTTCGGCGAAAAATGCAGAACTGGAAATCAAGCTTATCAAGAATATCTTGAACAGAAGGGATCACGAAAGATGACCCAATTTCCTGACTTCACGAAACTCGACCTTGGCACGCCTCATGCGAAAGCCGCTGCGCCAAAGCTTGGCGAAGCCTGGGAGACCCCGGAAGGCGTCGAAGTAAAGACCGCCTACACTGCCGATGATCGCAAGGGCCTCGACTTCCTTGACGATTATCCGGGCCTCGCCCCGTTTGGTCGCGGGCCTTACCCGACCATGTACACGAACCAGCCCTGGACGGTTCGTCAGTATGCGGGATTCTCCACCGCAGAAGACTCCAACGCCTTTTACCGCCGCAACCTTGCCGCTGGGCAAAAGGGCCTCTCGGTCGCGTTCGACCTGGCGACGCATCGCGGCTATGATTCCGATCATGTCCGCGTCTCCGGCGATGTCGGCATGGCGGGCGTTGCCATCGACTCCATCTATGACATGCGCACCCTCTTCTCCGGCATTCCGCTGGACAAGATGTCGGTGTCCATGACGATGAATGGCGCCGTGCTGCCGATCCTCGCGCTTTACATTGCCGCCGCCGAAGAACAGGGCGTGACGCCAGACAAGCTCGCCGGGACGATTCAGAACGATATCCTCAAAGAGTTCATGGTACGGAACACCTACATATATCCGCCCAAGCCTTCGATGCGGATCATTTCGGACATCTTCGCCTACACTTCGCAGAACATGCCGAAATACAATTCCATCTCGATTTCCGGCTATCACATGCAGGAAGCGGGCGCCTCGGCAGATTTGGAGCTGGCCTACACGCTCGCCGATGGCATCGAATATATCCGCGCCGGGGTTGCCGCTGGCCTCGATGTCGATGCTTTTGCGCCGCGCCTCTCCTTCTTCTGGGCCATCGGCATGAACACCTTCATGGAAGTCGCCAAGATGCGGGCCGCGCGCCTGCTCTGGGCAAAGCTCGTGAAGGAAGAGTTCAATCCGAAGAACCCGAAATCCCTCAGCTTGCGGACGCATTCGCAGACTTCCGGCTGGTCCCTGACCGCGCAGGACGTCTACAACAATGTCATCCGCACCTGCCTTGAGGCCATTGCAGCCACAGGCGGCCAGACCCAGTCGCTGCACACGAACAGCTTCGACGAGGCCCTCGCCCTGCCAACCGACTTCTCCGCCCGGATCAGCCGCAACACCCAGCTCTTCCTGCAACAGGAAGGCGGCGCGTGCCAGACGATCGATATGTGGGGCGGCTCCTACTATGTCGAACGCCTGACGCATGACCTTGCCGAAAAGGCGCTCGCCCATATCGCTGAAGTCGAAAAGATGGGCGGCATGGCCAAGGCCATCGAGGAAGGCCTGCCGAAACTGCGCATCGAAGAGGCCGCGGCCAATACGCAGGCGCGCATCGACAGCGGCANNACCGTGGTCGGCGTGAACAAATTCCTGCTGGACGAGGAAGAAGACGTCCCCGTGCTGAAGGTGGACAATGCCGCCGTGCGCCGCATGCAGCTGGACAAGCTGGCCCGCCTGAAATCCGAACGCGACGAGGCCGAGGTTACCGCCAAGCTGGACGCGATCGCCAAGGCCGCTGCAGGCACCGAGGGCAATTTGCTCGCGCTCGCCGTCGATGCCGCCCGCGCCAAGGCGACTGTGGGCGAGATCTCCGAAGCGGTCGAGCGCAGCCAGGGCCGCCATCAGGCCGTGATCCGCACCATCAAGGGCGTCTATGGCGGCGGCGTGAAGGGCGACGACAAGGCCCAGGCCGCTGCAACGCTCGCCTCCGACTTTGAAAAGAAGAATGGCCGTCGCCCGAAAATCTACATCGCCAAGATGGGACAGGACGGNNCCAGAAGGTCGTCGCGTCCGCACTGATGGATCTGGGCTGGGATGTCGAGATCGGACCGCTGTTCCAGACGCCGGAAGAAGCCGCCGCTGACGCCCGCAAGGCCGGGGTAGACATCGTCGCCGCCTCATCGCTTGCGGCGGGCCACCTCACGCTGGTGCCGGNNCCCGAGGAGATCGCCAAGCTGGCCGCCGAGCACGACGTGCAGATCGTCGGCGCCTCCTCGCTGGCAGCCGGCCACCTCACGCTGGTGCCGGAACTGAAACGCGCCCTCGGCAATGAAGGTGCGGCGCACACACAGATCATTGTCGGCGGTGTGATCCCGCCGCAGGATTTCGACGCGCTCTACGCCGCTGGCGCCACGGCCATCTTCCCGCCGGGCACCGTCATCGCCGACAGTGCCATCCGCATGCTGGAAGTGCTGGACGGAGACGACGGCTCCAAGACAGCGGCGGAATAGGAATTGGACCGGAAGCCAACAGCCGCTGAGGAAATTCTGGCGGAACTCGCTTCCTTCACATGCGTCCTGATTTTTCTGGCTGTTGCCAATGCTGGCCTGTTCGCACTTTTACGTCCATTGAATGACAGTCTGGCATGGTTGTCGCTCCCATTCTTATGGGGTGGACTGTTGGCGCAGAAGTTTGCCGTGGCACCCCGCCCTTCGATCATCGGATTGTGGGCTAGGCCAATCAAAATGATTTTCCTGAATGGGAGATCAACCTGATATGGCATCCCACCCTTCCACAGCAGGCTATGCCGAGGAGGCGCCCGACCTGTTCGTCCGCTACGAACTACGCGACCCGGCGGCGGTGCATGCGCCGTGGGCGGAGTTCCTGCCCAAGCCGCCTGCCCGCATTTTGGACATTGGCGCAGGCACGGGACGGGATGCGGCCTGGTTCGCACGCACGGGCCATTCCGTGCTCGCGGTCGAGCCTGTCGACGCCCTGCGCACCGGCGCAGCCAAGCTTCATCCTGAGTCCGGCATCATTTGGCTGGATGACGCCTTGCCCGACCTGACCGCCACCCGCGCACGCGGAGAGACTTTTGACATGATCCTGATGCATGCTGTCTGGATGCATCTGACCGAAGAAGAACGCGACACCGGCATGGCGCATGTTGCCAACCTGCTGACTCCCGGCGGGCGCCTGTTCATGAGCCAACGCCACGGACCGATCCCGGAAGGCCGATGCATGTTCGACATTTCCGGTGAGGAGACAATCGCCCTCGCCGCCCCGCTCGGCCTGGCAAATCTGTTCCACGAGCGCACCGGCTCGATCCAGGCTGAAAACATGGCGCGCGGCATCGAGTGGACCAAGCTGGTTTTCGAAAAGACCTCTTGAAAGCCCGGTGGACCCACCCCAATTATTATTGATAAACAATAATACTGGAGCAAGACATGATCGTCTCGACCACCCCGACCCTGCAGGGCCATGAGATCACCGAATATCGCGGCATTGTCTGCGGGGAAGTCGTCATTGGCGCGCATCTTGGCAAGGACATCCTTGCCAGCTTCACCAATCTCGTTGGCGGCCGGTCTAATGCCTATGAGAGTACGCTGCGGGAAACCCGCGATGGCGCCATGGACGAGATGATCGAAGAAGCCCGCAAGCTTGGCGCGAATGCGATTGTCGGCGCGAAATTCGACTACACGGTCATCGGCCAGAATGGCTCCATGATGATGGTCGCCGTCTCCGGCACCGCCGTCACCGCTAGCTAATCCTTGGACTTGTAGGCCAATGCTGCGGCATTGGCCTCCCAATTCTGACCATCGAACGCATTCACCGTCACGTCCAGCGCCTGCCAGTTATCGATACACCGCCATGTCACGGCAAATCCATCCTGATTTGAGCGGGGCACATAGAAGCTCTTGATCCCGCAGGTCCTACAGAAACGGTGCTTGGCGCCGCCCGTGTTGAATGTGTATTCAGTGAGGACGTCTGCCCCCTGAAGAAGACGGAACCGGCTGGCCGGGACGATGACGTGAATATTGCCACTCATCGCGCAGATGGAGCAATTGCAATCCTCGACCTCGAAGGCCGCCGGCAGGTCCACCTCAAACCGCACTGCGCCGCAATGGCATCCGCCCTGATGTGTCGTGAACTCGCTCATCTGACCGCTCTACCCAACCCATACAGGTGGGAAACGGTCGACCCAAGGGTCGGCGCGCTCCAACTGTCCGGCGAGGGAGTACAGCAATTCTTCGCTGCCACAGCGCCCGCCAAACATCATGCCAAGCGGCAGCCCCTGCGGCGCAGTTTCGGTCGGGTCCGTCCAGTGCAGCGGCACCGACATGGCCGGTGCGCCGATCTGGTTGAACAATGGACAGAGCGGCGCAAAAGTCGATACGGCTGCATTCATTTGCTCCGGCGAGGCCGTCAGTGAGAGCACACCCAATTTCTCTGGCGGGCGGAACAGGGTCGGCGTCAGGATCAGGTCGAACTTCTGATCATCCAGGAAGCGCTCAAAAGTGATGGCCGCCGAATTGAACAAATTATTCGCGCGCGCCAGCTCCAGCATGGGTACGGTCCGACCCAGATTGGCCATCGCAAACGTAATCGGCTCCAGCTCGTCCTCGCGCACGTCACGGCCGAGCATCACCGAGCGCGCATCAATTGCGGCGGCGACATTCGCGGAGATGGTGAACAGCGCCGCCTTGCCGAGCTCCTCCCCATTCAATACAGGCGCGGCTTCAACCACAGTGTGGCCGAGGCTTTCCAGCAGATGCCCCGTTGCCTTCAGACCCTCGGCCGCTTCGGGGCTCAATTCGGTGCCATTCGGCGCGGTACGCCAAAGCGCGATCTTCAGCGGCACAGGGTCTCGCGACACGGCCTCCAGGAAGGAGCCCTCCGGAGCTGGTGCCACATAGCGGCTGCCGGTCTCGCGGCCATGTGAGGCGTCCAGCAAGGCCGCATTGTCACGCACCGTGCGGCTGACGGCGTGAACCGTAGACATACCGTTCCAGCCTTCAGTCTGAAGAGGTCCCATCGGCGTGCGCCCGCGCGACGGCTTCATGCCAAACAGACCGGTGCAGGCGGCTGGAATGCGGATTGAGCCCCCACCATCACTCGCTTGCGCCAATGGCACGACGCCTGCCGCAACAGCCGCCGACGCCCCGCCCGACGAGCCACCCGATGTGCGCGTCATGTCCCACGGATTGCGCGTCTGGCCATAGAGCGTGGACTCGGTGGTTGTGGTCAGGCCGAATTCGGGACTGGTCGTCTGGCCGAACATGACGAGCCCCGCCTTGCGATAGCGTTCCGTCAGCACCGAATCCTGCGACGAGACATGCCCCTTCCAGCTGACTGACCCATTGGTCAGAGGCGCGCCATCGATCATCACGGCGAGATCCTTGGTGATGAAAGGCACGCCGGCAAACGGCCCGTCAGCTGGCAAATCTGCCAGCTGGGCTTCGGCAAGGTCGGGATAAAGGCTGGAAAAGCAATTCAGTTCAGACTGCGCGGCATGGGCCCGCGACACTGCCTCGTCCAGCAATTCTTTTGAAGAGACTTCACCGGCGCGGACCAGTTCGGCCAACCCCATCGCATCAAACGCCGCATATTCCTTCATCCTGCCCTCCTGTTTCAAGGCAGTCTGGAGCGCCCGCGGTCAGAAGAAAACCCCTAGTCTTTGGGCGGGCGTGAATTCCGGCGATTGCGCCGGTCCCGTTCCGGTCCACGGGCCAATATGTCGGCCATGGCACGGCGCTGCTCTGGGGGAAGCGCTTCGAGCCGGGCAATCATCGCCTTATGCGTGGCCGCATGAACCGACCCCTCCGCCGCGCGCAGATCGGCAAATGCCGCGCGGACGGCCTCTGCATCGAAAGGATCCGCTTTCAGCGCGTCTGCCAATTGCGCACGCACCGCATTGCGCGCATCGCGTTCTGTTCGGGATTCGCGATAGGATTCCCGCATCAGGCCAAACATAGCCCGGCGTGTTTCAGTATCTATGTCTTGGGCCAACCGGGGCCGCTCTTCACGATGGCCACGATCAGGTATCTGGCGCACCAGCATGCCAACAACCAGCCCCAACAGGAGCAGGTTGAACAACAGGGAAATCGTCATCCAGAAAGAAATTCGGCGCGGCGCTCGGGCCGGGGTCTCATTCATTGCGTCGCCTCATCTTCCAGTACCAGTGTGTACGTATCAAATCCAAGCGCAGCATAAACTGCCGCTTCGGCCTGCTCGTCTTGCGTCGTGATCGGTTGGGCTACGCTCATACCGGCGAACACACCGACCGTCAGCGATGCCAACGCGCCTGCGGGAATCCAGACCGGCAACTTCCAGCTGGATTTGCGTGCAGGGGCCGCCTTTGGCGCAGACGCAATCAAGGCGTCGCGCAAACTCTCAGAGGTCACGACATCCGGGACCTCACCCAAAAGGGCATCAATCTCGCGGGCAGCGGCAATTGCACCAGAAAAATGTTCTGGATGCGCCGTCATGCGCGCACGGGCAGCCGCCCGCTCTTCCTCGGGAAACATGTGGGGATCGGCCCCATAGGTCTCGATCAGGGCCAGGATCCGGTCGTCTGAAATCAATTGTCCGCTCATGATGCGGCCCTCTCCAACAGGCTGGCGCGAAGCGTGCGTCGTGCACGTGCCAGCAAACTTTCCAGTGCCTCCACGCTGACATCCATGATGTCTGCGGCTTCGGCTTGAGAATGTCCCTGCAGGGCGCATAGCGTCAATGCTGCGGCCTGGCGTTCCGGCAAGTGGGAGATTGCATCTTCCACCGCACGGACCCGCTGGGACTGATCCAGCAATTCTGCCGGGGTCATGGCCGGATCAGTGCGCTCCGGCAGGTGTTCCATGGTCACTTCACGGCGCTTGCGCAGCCGATCGTAACAGAGATTCAGGGCAACCCGGTGCAGCCAGGTTGAGAATTTCGCACGCGGTTCCCATCCCGGCAGCGCCTTCCAGGCGCGGAGGAAGGTTTCCTGTGTCACGTCTTCAGCCTCTGAAGGGTCGCCGAGCATGCGCGTTGCCAAGGCAAGGACGCCGCTGCTGTAGCGGTCGACAAGGCTGGAGACAGCAGCGGGGTCGCCCGCTGCTGCTCGTGTGATCCGGTCGAGGTCTGAACTGAAAGCCAAGGCAGAGGACTTAACCGAAAACGGGCCGGAAGAACATCGTCATATCGCGGTAAATCACGTTGATACATCTCTGGCTTCCGGCCCATCGGGAGGTCGTCCTTATTCAGGCTGCGGGCCGTCGCCGCGCTTGTGCTTACCGCCGCGACGATCTTTCATCTTCGACTTCATGGCGTCCATTTCTTCCTTCGTCACAATGCCATCGCCATCGGCATCGACCTTGTCAAAGCCGGGACGTTCCTTGCTGGCAAACTCCTCGGCGCTGATCGTGCCGTTACCGTCAGTGTCCAACTTCGCGAACATCTTGGCTTTGCGTTCCGCCATGCGCTCAGCGCGCTTGGCTTCGTGATGCGCATCCAGTTCGGCTTGCGTCACGGCGCCATCGCCATTGGCGTCAACCTCTGCAAATCTCGCAGCGCGGTGCGCATCGATTTCTGCCTTGGAGAGGTCTCCATCGCCATTAGTGTCGATTTCAGCAATCATGGCTTCCATATTGCCGCGTTGGCCATGATGTCCCTTGCCGCGATGACCGTCGCCCGGTTGGGCAATGGCGATCATTGGCAGGGCCAGGGCCGCAATGGCGGCGATCGAAGCGGTTGCAATCGTAGTACGTTTCATTGAGAAAACTCCGTTTGTTTTACTCACCCATCGCGTATTGAACGGGTCGGCCCGGAGTTTCCGTCGCTCAAAGCTGAAGTTTTTTCACCGCCAGCATGTGAATCTTTGATTTCACTGAGGAAATTTCTGCCTCAAGCGCGTCGAATGTCTCCATATCCACCGATCGACAGAGCCTGTCCTTCAAGCCTTCCGGTATGTGCCCGCCAGCCATTTCGCTGCCGAGCGCCAATCTGTGAACCTGCTGGAGCGACTGAAGAAAGGTGACTCCCTCTTCAAGTAACGTCCTTTCCGCCTCCGGAAGGGACGAGCAGGAAATCGCCTCGCGCGTATTGGAACGGATCGCATCCGGTTCGCCACGCAACAGCATGTCGCGCTGAACGACAAACTCGGCATCCACCAGACCGCCTTCGGCCGTCTTCAGGTCCCAAAGGCCTGTCCCCGGCTTCTCGCGATAGAGCCTCTGGCGCATGTCCGCCACGTCCTGTGAGATCGTACCATCCGTCTTGTCCGCACGCGCGACGATAGCTTCGCAGGCGATCTTCATGATGCGATAGCAGAGCGCCTCGTCGCCCGTGACCGGTCGCAGGCGCGTCAGCGCCATATGCTCCCAGGTCCAGGCATCATGATTTTGGTAGCGCTCGAAAGCCGGCACGCTGACCGCAACGGGTCCGGCGCCGCCGGAAGGCCGCAATCGCATGTCGACTTCGTAGAGATCCCCCTCAGCTGTGGGAGCCGTCAAGGCCGTGATCAGGCGCTGCGTAAATCGCGTGTACCAGGTCTGCGCCACCATCGGGTCTGCGTCGTAGATCACGATAATGTCGAGATCGGACCCGGCCGTCAGTTCCCGCCCGCCCAGCTTACCCATGGCAAAGATGGCCCAACTGCCCGGCCGCGGACCATAGCGGTCCTCGGTTTCACACTCAGCGGCGCTGGCCATTTCCTGAATGGTCTCATCGGCAAGGTCTGACCAGTGCGCCCCGGCATCGCGCGCATTGATCAGGCCATGCAACAAGCGGTGCCCGATCAGGAAATTCTGTTCCCGGTGGTAGCGCCGCCACGCATCCAGCGCGCCATCGAAACTGACCGTGTCGTCAATCACCGGACGTGGCGGTTCCTGACGACTGACCAAGGCTTCCAACAGGTCTGGGCGGCGTGACAGAATCTGCGCAAGGCGCGGTGCGAGCGCGAGCGTGGATACAAGATCATCCAGCAGGGTCTGCTCCGCCAACAACATGGACAGCGTCTGCACGCCAGAGGACATCCCTTCGAAGAAACGCGAGAACCAGCGAAACGCCTCATCAGGCTCACCCGTCTTGCCCATCGCTTCCAGCATGCTTGGCAGCAAGGCTGTCAGCAATTCCCGGCCCCGGGCCGTGCGCGTTGCTGGCACGCGCCCCCGATGCCAGGAACGGATCGACTCAATGGCCGCGCTTGGGTTACTGAAGCCCAGCGAAGCAAGCGTTTCAATCGTCCCCGGATCATCATCAACTCCCGTGAAGACAAGATTGCCCAGAGGACTGGCGTCCAGTGCCCGGTCTTCATGAGCAAACAAACCGTCATAGTGCGCCTGAACGCAGCGACGTGTGGCCTGCAAGTCCCGGTCGAATGAGGCAAGATCGTCATAGCCGCAAAGCATGGCCACGTCCTTGCGGTCATCTTCGCCCGCCGGGACGGTATGGGTCTGCTCGTCGCGGCGCATCTGGACCCTGTGCTCCAGATTGCGCAAGGCGAGATAGGCCGTCTCCAATTCCTCGGCCGTGTTGCGTTCGACCACACCTGCACCCGTTAGCGCGGCGAGTGCCCCGAGCGTGGAATTATCGCGCAGTTCCGACTGTCGCCCACCAAGGATCAATTGTTGCGTCTGGGCAAAGAATTCGATCTCGCGAATGCCGCCCGGCCCCAGCTTCACGTCCGGCGAGACGGTCTCGAAATCGGCGCGCCCTACTTTGCTGTTGATCATCCGCTTGATGGCCTGGATGTCGCCAATCGCCCAATAGTCGAGATTACGGCGCCAGACAAAAGGTTGCAGGATTTTCAGGAAACGGTCCGCACTCGCATGGTCTCCGGCGGTCGGACGCGCCTTGATCCAGACCATCCGTTCCCAGTTCTGACCCACACTCTCATAGTAAAGGTCCGCCATCTTCGTTGAGACCGCCAGGGGCGTCGACGACGGATCGGGCCGCAATCGAAGGTCGGTTCGGAACACATAACCGTCACCCGTCGCTTCCTGCATCATGCGGACGAGGTCCCGTGCGATACGCTGTGCGGTCTCCCCGGCGGAAAAGTCACCTTCCATGAACACACCCGGCTCATAGAACACGCAGATATCGATATCGCTTGAATAGTTCAGCTCATACGCGCCCATCTTGCCAAGGGCGACCGCGAAAATGCCCGCGTCGCCGAGCTCCCGTTTGGCAAGAGACGCACGCAATGCTGCTTCAAGGCACTCTTCGGCAAACTCGCTGAGCGCGCGCGTCACACCCATCACCGGCAACACGCCGGACAGGTCTTCTGCTGCGAGCGATAAATGCAGTTGCGCCTTGGCCTTGCGCATGGTTGCCATGACATCGGCTTCGGGCAAATCGGCTGGAATATCCCTGACGGCCTGCAAGGCATCGCGCCAATGCCCGCGCACGCCCGTCTCATGCAGGCGCCGCAAATAGGGCGCCGCTGGCAGAGCCCGCTCCAGCGCGGCTTCGGCGGTATCTGCGATTGGCAGGATCTTCAGCATACGGGCATCACACTCTCGGCAGGCGCAGCGTGGCCTTCAGACCCGGCATGTTCGGATCGCCGCCCGCATCACTCAGGATCAAACTGCCGCCATGCATGTCTGCCACGGAATCGACGAGCGCGAGACCAAGGCCGGATCCAGGCTGGGTACGCGCCGAATCCATACGCTGGAAGCGCTGTACGACCAGTTCGCGCGAGCCTTCCGGCACACCGGGCCCGGAATCCACCACAGTCATATCGACAGTGCCATTCGGCCCGCGCGTAATGGAGAATGTGATGGCACCGCCTTCGGGCGTGTACTTCACGGCATTGTCGAGCAAGTTCGACAAGGCCTGACCCACAAGGTCACGATCCGCAAGAATGGTAAGGTTGCGAGAAATCTGGCTCTTGAAGGAAAGTCCCGCTTCCTCGCAGGCCGGGTCGAAGAGTTCGGCCAGTTCTTCGCCGAGTTCCGACACGTCCATCCGTACACGCTCGCCTTCCGCGCCCGCTTCCAACCGCGCAAGGCGGAGGATTGCGTTGAATGTGCCGAGCACCCGGTCCACCTCCTCGACCGTCACTTCCAGAGTAGCCTCGGCGCTTTCGCGTGACATCGGTTCGGACAGGGCGATCTCCAGTCGATTGCGAAGGCGCGAGAGCGGCGAGCGCAGGTCATGCGCAATTGCGTTCCCTGTATGGCGCGTGGAATCCACCAACTTCTCGATCTGGTCGAGCATGGCATTCAGCCGGGACGCCAGCCGGTCGAACTCGTCGCCAGATCCGCGCACGGGTGCGCGCCTGCCCAATTCCCCGCCCATCACGGCCTCGGCCGTCCGCGCGAGTTCATCTGCCCGTCGCGCGGCTCCGCGCGAAATCAGGATTCCCCCCAGCAATGAGAAGACCAACCCGATGGGAGCGGCAATGAAGATTGCGCGCTGTATGCGCCCCACAATCGCCGTCTGCTGTTCGGTATCAAATGCCACCAGCAAAGCACCACCATTGTCACGCAGGCGCACGATACGACCTGCTGCCTGCCGCAGGATCTCGGTTCCGTCCGGCTCCTGCTGGCGGAACTCGAAATAAACGGTCTGCACGTCTGCTGCTGGCGGTGCCGTCGGCATCCGCCCGAAATGGCCCGCAATCTTTCGGCCCGAAGAGTCTTCAAGATAGTAGAAATAGGTAGAGCCGGTGCGCGTCATCCGCTCCAGAACGGACTGGCTGAGACGCTCCATTCCGCCTGTGAAATAGGCGTTTCCAAGCTGCTCGAATTCGAGATCCATCCGCCGCTCGCTCTCCGTGCGGATATAGTAGACCGTCGAATAATAGAGATAGACCAGCAACGCAGCCGAAAACGCCGCAAACATGGCGCTGTAGATCAGCGCCAGTTTGAACGTCGTCGTCTTCAGGAAGGTCGGCAGTGCGAGTCTCATGTGGTGCTAGGTGCCAGTCGCCTGCCCGGGCGTCTAGCCCTGCAGGCGATAGCCTGCCCCGCGCACCGTATGCAGAAGTGGCTCTTCGAATTCCTTGTCGATCTTCGCGCGCAGGCGCGAGATGTGGACGTCGATCACATTGGTCTGGGGGTCGAAATTATAATCCCACACCTTCTCCAGCAACATGGTACGCGTCACGACCTGTCCGGCATGGCGCATAAGATATTCCAGCAGGCGGAACTCGCGCGGCTGGAGGTCGATCTTCTGCCCGGCCCGCGTCACTTTGCGGGTCAGCAGATTCATTTCAAGATCACCGGCTTTCAGGACCGTCACCTGTTGCTCCACCGGCAGGCGACGGCCGAGTGCCTCGACCCGTGCAGCAAGTTCGGCCGGAGCAAATGGCTTGGCGAGATAGTCATCCGCGCCAACCTTCAGCCCCTGCACCCGATTTTGGACATCGCCCAGAGCTGACAGGAAGAGGGTCGGCGTCTTGCCGCCCGCTTCCCGGTATTCCTTGACCAAGGTCAGGCCATCTTTTTCCGGCAGCATCCGGTCTACGACAAGCGCGTCGAATTCAGACGCCCGCGCCATGGCCAGGCCGCTATCACCATCGGTTGCCATGTCGACGCGGTGGCCCGCCTCGACCAGAACCTTCTCGATGAAGCTGGCCATTTCGATGTCATCTTCAATTACGAGAACATGCATGGTGTCTTCCTGAACCGTATCAAGCATCGGAATCTCCTATTCGGCGTCCGACAGGTCAATGGTGCGATAATTCGTGATCTGGCCAATACGGACTGCGATCAGAATTTTCGTGCGCTTGGCGTTCATGGCGTCGGTAATTGCTTTGCGAAAGGCTTCGACGGATGTGGCTGGCTTGTTGTTCACTTCCAGGATGACCATGCCTTCCTGAATACCAGCCTCTTCCATGACGCCGTCCTTGGTGATGCTCGACACGAGCAGGCCGTTCTCGCCTTCGCGCAAGCCAAGACGGGTGCGCAATTCGTCGTCCATCTTCTCGAACGTCGCGCCAACTTCCTTCACTTCCTTGCCGGTATCCGGCGCCGTCGTGGCTGACGAAGAAAGCGCCGGTTCGACGATCGCATTCGGATTGCTCGGACGCTCGCCGACGGTGACATTTAGGGTCTGCTTCTTGCCGCCGCGAATAATCTCGAACTTATTCTGCGTATTGGCGATCAGTTTACCAACCAGCCGCGTCGTCGATGTGGCATCGGTGACCTTGTCGCCATTGACGGACAGGATGATGTCGCCACGTGCGAGGCCGCCTTTTTCTGCCGGGCTGCCATTGGTGACATCGGCAATGATTGCACCTTCGGCATCCTTGATGCCTTGGGCCTCGGCCATATCATCTGTCAGGTCCTGGATGGCAACACCCAGCCAGCCGCGTGAGACCTTGCCGTCCTTGATCAGGGACTTGGTCACTTCACTGGCGAGCTCTGCCGGAATCGCAAAGCCGATCCCGACAGAACCGCCCGTCGGCGAAAAGATCGCCGTGTTCACACCAATCACATTGCCATTGAGGTCAAAGGTGGGGCCACCGGAATTGCCCCGGTTGATGGAGGCATCGATCTGGAGGAAATCTGTATAGGGGCTGTCCGGGCCAATCTCGCGGCCATCGGCTGACAAGATGCCCGCAGTGGCAGTGCCGCCAAGTCCGAACGGATTGCCAAGCGCGACCACCCAGTCGCCCTTGCGCATAGTGTGGGAGTCGCCAAAGCTGACGAAGCGATACTCGCCCGGCTCTGTAACACGCAACACAGCCAGATCCGTTTGCGCATCGGTGCCGACCAGTTCGGCGTCGAGTTCCGTCCCGTCCTTCAGGACGACTTGAATGGCCGTAGCGCCCTCAACCACGTGATTGTTCGTAACGATGTAGCCATCCTTGGAGATGAAGAAGCCCGACCCAAGCGAGCGACCCTCGCGCGTTTCCGGTTCTTCTTCCTCTTCCTGACGGCGCTGTTCCATGAACTCATCCAGGCCAGGCATGCCGCGAAATTGTTCGAAGAATTCCTGCATGTCAGCCATACGGCCGACTTCGCGCTCGGTGGTGACGTTGACGCTGACCACGGCAGGCTCAACTTGTTCGATCAAATCGGCAAAACTGAGCGGCGCGCCCCGTGGCGCTTCAATCTGGATCGGCTGGGCACCCGCCTCCGGGCTGAAGATCTGTGGGGCGAGGGAGAAAGAGCCTACCATCGCCACGCCCACCAGCGCAGCTACCATGGCCTGTCTCGATATGCCGATTGTCTTCATTCCTGTCTCCAAGTCACTGAAAAATTTGCCTGTATTGGGCATGTGGGCCAGCATAAGCCTGCCACAAGCATTGTGGTCATTAAAAGACAGTAAGGCGATTTTCACGCGCCGGTAAGAAAATTGCCCCTGATTTCTCCTGGCTTGACGCGACAACCTCCGGTCGACTTGCCCCAACAGTGTGAATCTGAAGGTAACTCTACAGAAAGCTGTTTTTTAATGAAGTTTACGCAAGTCAGGTCAAAAGCCCCTTGTAAGCCATGTATTTTGCGCTCATTCTATTTGCGGAACAAGGCTATGGGGCTTCGAGCGAAGATCAGGACATCCTCTCAACCGGCACATCGTGCCAGGCTGAGTGTTGGGTTGCCTGCCACTCTTCACGCAAGCTGCCCCGACCCCTTGCCGGCGTCGCACAGGCCCTTTTCAAGGTTCTGCGGCATTCGCCTCCGGAGGCAATGTGTCCCTGCCAGGACGTCATCTCCGGGCCATTGCAATCGTCAAGCGCGTCCCCACCCAGCTGACGAATGTTATGGAGCGGCGTCGGCATCCTTTCCCACAGTCTCACAGACAGGCTTCGACAAGCATTGATTTCTGGCCAAGCGAATGGTCTTCAACCAGATGCCCTCTGGCGGGGCAAAAGGACGAGCAGTTGCATAATAAGCTGACAATCATTCTGACCGGATTGGCCGGGTACGCTCTACTGGCAAGCGGCATTTCCCTCGCGCCGCCTGGCACTTTGGCATTGACCCTCTGCCTCGGCGCCCTCCTGCTTGGGCTCAGTGTCATTGATATTCGCACATTGACCCTTCCCGATGCCCTGACGGCCTCAACAGTCCTGCTCGGCATCCTGATGGTCTGGCTGACCCGGCCTGAAGCCTGGCGGGCGCACCTGATCGGCGGACTGGTCGGCTATGGCATCCTGGTGATGGTGGAACTCGGCTATCGCCACTTGCGCGGCAAAGACGGGCTCGGACGGGGTGACGCCAAACTGCTCGGCGCGCTCGGCGTATGGACCGGTTGGGCGGGCCTTGCCCCCATTATGCTCGTCGCGTCGGCCTCCGCACTGGTGGGCGTTATCGGACTGTCGGCGCTCGGAATCCGCAAGGTCGATGCCGATACGCCCATTCCATTCGGGCCGTTCATCGCGCTGGGCGGATGGGTTGTCTGGCTTGGCGGACGTTTCTTCCTGCCAACCGGACTCTACTAGGCGTCTTCCGGCTCGACGGGATCCACCTGCGCCCTGCGCGAGCGCGCAATCGCGATGCCGATGAACGCGCCAAACAGCAATAGCAAGAATGGCCCGCCCCATAGTAGCCAGCCCGCGACACCGTCCGCCTTCGGACGGAATAGGACAAACTCGCCATACCGGTCCTCGAACCAGCCGCGTACCTCTTCGTCACTCGCGCCATCCTCGATCATCACGCGTACCCGCGCGCGCATGTCTTCGGCAATTGGCGCGGCGGACTGGGAAATCGGTTCATTCTCGCAGGCGACACAGCGCAGCTCGCGCATCAGGGATTGCGCGCGGGCCTCCTGTTGCGGGTTATCCAGCGCAACATCTTCGGCCACAGCGAACCCGGCAAGCACCAGACTGATCAGGATCACAACGAGCTGTTTCATGCTTTGCGCCTTGGCCACAGGCTGAAGGCACCGCCCAATGCCATCAGGATCACGCCGAAATATAACAGGTCAATCATCGGATTATAGTAGACTCGGAACACCCAGCGGGGCGCGCCGTCCACCATGCGCTGCTCGCCCAGCGCTGCATAGAGATCGCCGGTGCCCGTCTTGTGAATCGCAGTTTCCGTGGTCGGCATTTGTGCCGCCGGATAATAGCGCTTCATCGGCGTCATGATCGCCTTGGCGCTGCCGCGCGTCGCGGTCAGTTGCGCCCGGTCGGCATACCAGTTCGGGCCTTCGATTGCGCGCACCTGATCAAGGGTCAGCGTCCAGCCGGCCACTGTACCGGATCCGCCTTCTGCCAGCGCCACCGTCGTCTCATACCGTCCCGTGGTCTCGACGACCGCGCCGATCACAAACAGGCCGAGGCCCATATGGGCCAGCGTCATACCCCAGACGCGCGGCGGCAGGCGGAAGATCCGCCCCGGCGTGATCGCCCGGCGCTTCAATTCCCACGCCGCACCAATGACGAGCCAAACACCAAGCGCGAGGCCAAGTGCTGCGCCGATGGAAATGTCCCAGAGGCCGACCCCCAAGGCGAGGAAGACCAGCGCCAGCGCGCCGCCAGCGATCGCCCATCTGGACCAGTTCTTCAAATCCGCCTTGCCCCACGCCCAAGCCTGAACTACCGGCAATATGAGCAGCAGCAGTGCCAGCATCGGCGTGAACGTCAGATTGAAGTAGGGCTCGCCAACAGAAATCGTCCGGCCGGCTGCCTCTGCCATCAGCGGAAAAAGCGTACCGAGTAACACAGTCAACGCCGCCACGATCAAAACGATATTGTTCGCCATCAGCGCGCCTTCGCGGCTGAGCAACATCCACGGCTTCCCGCCCGACAGTTTCGGTGCCCGCATGGCAAACAGCACCAGCGCAAAGCCGCCATAGGTCAGCAGGCCGAACAGCAAGAGCATGCCCCGCTCCGGGTCCACGGCGAAGGCGTGCACAGACGTGAGGATGCCCGAGCGCACGAGGAATGCGCCCATGATCGAGAACAAGAAGGCCAGCACCGCCAGCAGCGCCGACCAGGCCCCGAAGCCCTCGCGCTTCTCTGTCACGACAACCGAATGCAACAGCGCAGCCCCGATCAGCCACGGCATCAGCGAAGCATTTTCCACCGGGTCCCAGAACCACCAGCNNAGCCAAGCTCGTAATAGGCCCAGTAGGAGCCGAGCGCGATGCCGAGCGTAAGCGGAATGAACGCAGCCAACGACCAGCGCCGCGCCTCCTTCGCCCAGACCGAATCGACCCGCGCTTCCATCAGGCCAGCCGCCGCCAGCGCAAACACGAAGGAATATCCGACATAGCCAAGATACAGCATGGGCGGATGAATGCTGAGCGCCGGATCCTGCAAGAGCGGGTTCAGCCCTGCGCCCTGAAATGGCGCTGGATCCAGCCGCAGGAAGGGCGACGATGCAAACAACAAATAGGCCAGCGCGCCGACCGCCAGCAGGCCCTGAATGCCGAGCGCGCGCGCCTCGAACAGGTCGCGCCCGGTGCGCATCCACAGCGCGCCTGCCGCGCCAAAGCCAAGCGTGACAAGACACCAGAGCGCCATCGAACCTTCATGATTCCCCCAGGCGCCTGCGATCTTGTAGATCATCGGCTTCAACGTGTGCGAATTGTTGGCCACCAGCGCGACCGAGAAATCAGACCGGGCAAAGGCCACGACCAGCGTCACAAAAGACAGAATCATCACGGCGAAACCGGCATAAGCGGCGAGCCCCGCCATCCGCCTTTGGCCCGTCAGGCCGAACATGCCCTGGGCCAGCGCCGCTGCCAGCGCCAGAAAGGCCGCAAAATGGCCGAGTTCTATCATCCGGCCACGTCCAGCGGCTTCAGTTCCCGCGGCTGGTAGTTTTCATCATGTTTGGCGAGAATCTGTCGCGCAGTGAACGCGCCCTCTGGCCCGAACTGGCCGGTCGCCACCAC
The DNA here is from genome assembly GCF_002388935.1 of Hyphomonas sp. UBA4494. NCBI lineage: Bacteria > Pseudomonadati > Pseudomonadota > Alphaproteobacteria > Hyphomonadales > Hyphomonadaceae > Hyphomonas > Hyphomonas sp. UBA4494. Next base: position 673 of record NZ_DGNK01000003.1, on the reverse strand, counting down.
GCCCTGTCCTTCGCGGAACAGGTCTGGCGCGATGCCGGTATAGCTGACACGAATCGTGTGGGGGCTGTTGTCGATGACGGTGAAAATCATGGTCGCGCCATCTTCGGAATAGGCCAGTGATCCCGGTTCGACCCATCCGCCAACCTTCACAACCTTGCCGTCTTCCGGTTGGCCTTTCTCGGCCAGAATTTCCGGCGTGTAAAACAGGTTGGCATTCTCGCGCAAGGCAAAGAAAGCCAGCACCGCCGCCGCCAGGAGCAGCAGCGCCGCAATGCCAAAAGTATAGAGTCGTCGTGTCCGTGCGCGCATGGCGAGACTTATAAGGGGACTTACACCGAAAAGGGAGTGCGGCAGATGCAGCCGGGCTATTCCGCTTCAGGAACCGCGGTTTCCGGCTGGCTGAGCGCTTCGATCATCGGGGCGAACCGTTCGCGGCGCGGATCATCTTCCGGCAGGCGCGAATAGATATAGCGCATGGCCTGTTCGGCCTTTTCCTGATCGCCTGCCTGCGACGCACCCATGGCCGCCCACATACCCGCGCGCACCTGGGTTTCATCGAGTTCATAGGCCTTGGCGAACAGGCGCGTGGCCTCTGGCGAGACCGCGCCATTGTTCAGCTCGACCAGCGCATCGCCAAGCGCCAGCAAGGCCGGCATGAATTCATTGTCCCGCC
>NZ_DGNK01000030.1:122687-152320 GCF_002388935.1 Hyphomonas sp. UBA4494 | reverse complement strand
GGCATCACCATCAAGGCCCAGACCGTACGCCTGACCTATGAGGCACAGGATGGCGAGACCTATGTCCTGAACCTGATGGACACGCCGGGCCATGTTGACTTTGCCTATGAAGTCAGCCGCTGCCTCGCCGCCTGTGAAGGCTCGCTACTGGTCGTGGACGCCTCCCAGGGCGTCGAGGCGCAGACGCTGGCAAACGTCTATCAGGCCATCGACCAGAACCATGAGATCGTGCCGGTTCTGAACAAGGTCGATCTGCCAGCTGCTGACGTCGAGCGCGTGAAGGCCCAGATCGAGGACGTGATCGGACTTGATGCCTCCGACGCCATCGAGACGTCGGCCAAGACCGGTCTCGGCATTTCTGAAACGCTGGAAGCCATTGTCCAGCGCCTGCCTGCGCCAAAGACCGGCGAAGTCGACGCGCCGCTGAAGGCTGCGCTGGTGGACGCCTACTACGACCCCTATCTCGGCGTGGTCGTCATCGTGCGCATTCATGATGGCGTGCTGAAGAAGAAGCAGAAGATCAAGATGATGCGCACCGGCGGCGTCTATGAAATTGACAAGGTCGGCACGTTCAATCCAAAACTCACCGACGTTGAGGCGCTTGGGCCGGGCGAAGTCGGCTACTTCGTGGCTTCGATCAAGGAAGTCGGCGAAACGGCCGTGGGTGATACGATCACGGAAGACAAGCGACCCTGTGACAAGGCCCTGCCCGGCTATAAGGAAGTCCAGCCGGTCGTGTTCTGCGGCCTGTTTCCGATGGATGCGGGCGACTTTGACGATTTGCGCGCGGCGATGGGCAAGCTGCGCCTGAATGATGCAAGCTTTACGTGGGAGATGGAAACCTCTGCCGCGCTCGGCATGGGCTTCCGCTGCGGCTTTCTCGGCCTGCTGCATCTCGAAATCATTCAGGAACGCCTCAGCCGCGAGTTCGACCTCGACCTGATCGCGACCGCGCCGAGCGTTGTCTATGAAATGACGATGACGGACGGATCGGAAATCGAACTCCACAATCCGGCAGACATGCCCGATGTCGTGCGCGTTGCCGAAATCCGCGAGCCGTGGATCAATGCGACGATCTATACGCCGGACGAATATCTTGGCGGCATCCTGAAGCTATGCCAGGATCGGCGCGGTATCCAGACCGAACTGTCCTATGTTGGCGGACGGGCGATGGTGAAATACGAACTGCCGCTCAACGAGGTCGTGTTCGATTTCTATGACCGCCTGAAATCGATCAGCCGCGGCTATGCGAGCTTTGACTATGAGATTGTCGGCCACCGTGCCGAAAATCTCGTCAAACTGCAGATCCTGGTCAATGACGAGCCGGTCGATGCGCTCGCCATGCTGGTGCACCGCGACCGCGCCGAAAGCCGGGGTCGCCAGATGTGCGAGCGTCTGAAAGACCTTATCCCTCGCCAGATGTTCAAGATTCCGATTCAGGCAGCCATTGGCGGCAAGGTGATCGCGCGCGAAACCCTCAGTGCCATGAGGAAAGACGTGACCGCGAAATGCTATGGCGGCGATGCCAGCCGGAAACGGAAACTGCTCGACAAGCAGGCCGCCGGTAAAAAGCGCATGCGCCAGTTCGGCANNCGGCAAGGTCGAGATTCCGCAGGAAGCGTTTGTGGCAGCCCTACGCATGGATGGGGATTAGCCTTTTCGGTTTGCCAGCCCAACCGGATTGCCCTTCGCTGAGATTCTCCCCGTCATGGCGGCGCGGAGGATGCGGCGGAAGCTGGGGCATTCCATATGGCTTGGCGCGCGGCAGTTGGCGGCGTGGCGCAGGCCATCGCGCATGATCGTCATCTGACGGATCTTCTCGTCCAGTTCGTCCGCCTTTGACATGAGCGCCGCACGCTCGATGCGGGGCCCCTCTTCCGACATCATGGCGGCGATCTCGTCCAGCGTGAAACCTGCGGCGCGGCCGAGCGAGATCAGGCCGAGCCGTTCCAGAACGTCTTCATCAAACAGGCGCCGGAGGCCGCGTCGCCCCGTCGAGCGGATCAGGCCGCGCTCTTCATAATAGCGCAGGGTGGAGGCCGGGATCCCGGATTGTTTGGCAACGTCGGAAATTTCCATGATAGGCTCTTGACCTCAAGTCGACTTGAGGTGGCAGGATGCCTCCGCAAGATCGCAATGACAAGGAGCGCGGTACGATGAGCATGGCAAACAAGGATCAGGAAGAGATGTGGAATGGCGCGGGCGGAAAGGCCTGGGTGCACGCGCAGACGCTGCTGGATACGGCCTTCCAATCCTTCGCGGACATCCTCGTCGAGACGGTGACGACGGCCAACGCAAATTCTATCCTTGATATCGGCTGTGGCACCGGTGCGACAACGCTCGCCATGGCGAAGGCGCTGGGGCCGGAAGCTGAATGCCTCGGCCTTGATATTTCGGAGACCATGATTTCCCATGCTCGCAAGCGCGCCGCCGAGTCCGGATCACACGCGGAGTTCCTGGTCGCCGATGCGCAGACGCACGATTTCCCGTCGAGCACATTCGACGTGATCACGTCCCGGTTCGGGGTGATGTTCTTCGAGGATCCGGTCGCCGCCTTCCGCAATCTGAACCGCGCCGCGCAGCCGGGCACACAGCTGCTTATGTTCAGCTGGCGTGACCCGGCGGAGAACCCGTTCATGACGGCGGCTGAGGCTGGCGCCCGCCCCCTGCTGCCCGGTCTGCCCGAGCGGGAGCCGAATACCCGTGGCCAGTTTGGCTTCGCAGACGCCGCGCGCGTGGAGCGCATCCTGTCCGAGTCCGGATGGCAGGACGTGGTGAGTGAGAAACTGGACGTGGAATGCCGCTTTCCCCTCTCGGCCATGGACCTGTATGTCTCGCTGATGGGCCCCGTCGGCTATGCCATCGCCCAAGGCGTGGATGAGGCGACCCGGAAGAAAGTCATAGACGTGGTGCGCGCCGCCTTCATGGAGTTTGCTGATGGCGACGAAATTGTCTTCACGGCAGCCTGCTGGAAAACTGCCGCGAGGGCAGCCTAGGCCGACCTGCCCCTCCACGCTACGCTCGCCTCAAAACAAGAGGGAGACACGCCATGTCGGACACAGAAACCAAGACTGCCGAAATTCTCTATGAGGTCGCAGACCATGTCGCGACCATCACGCTGAACGCGCCGGAGCGGTTGAACACGATTTCCGGCCCGATGCTGGATGAATTGTGCAAGGCCTTGCTGAAGGCAGATGCTGATACGGATGTGCGTTGCGTCATCCTGACCGGGGCGGGCCGGGCCTTCTGCGCGGGTTTGAACCTGGAAAGTGCCACCAAGGGCGAAGGCATCGGATCCGGCGCTGTGGCCAGCGCCACGCTGGATCTGCGGAACACGCCGCCGACCGTATTGTTCAACATGGATACGCCGACCGTCTGCGCCATCAATGGCGGCGCGGCAGGCTATGGCATGGACACGGCGCTCGGCTGTGACATCCGCATCATGTCGGACAAGGCCAAGATGGCGGCAGCCTTCACCAAGCGCGGCATCCTGCCCGAATCCGGCGGCACCTGGTTCCTGCCGCGCATGCTCGGCTGGGAGAAGGCCTGCGAACTGATCTTCACCGGCCGCACCCTGACCGCAGAGGAATGCCTCGCCGAGCAATTGTGCGCAAAAGTGGTGCCGCATGACACGCTGATGGACGAAGCACGCGCCTTGGCCGCCGAGATCGCCGCGAACGCGCCACTGGCCGTACAGGCCTCAAAACGCCTGATGCGGATGGGCCTGTCGGAGCCTTTCACCGAACATGTCCACCACGTCTTCCTGCAATTGCTGCCGCTGCTGAAAACGGAAGACGCGCGTGAAGGCATGATGGCGTTTCTTGAGAAGCGCCCGGCGGAATTCAAGGGGCGTTAGCCCCGGCCAGTGTCAGGCTGGCGTGAACCCCATTCGCGCAATCTCGGCCAGCATCTCCGCCCATGCGGTTTCCATGGCGGGCGTCCACTCCCCTGCCAGCGCTTCCCGGCAAGTGTCGCGGATGGCTGTGAACATGTCATCCAGTTGGGATTCCTGTACACCATACCCCTGGTGCGACAGGCGGGCAGACTGAAGCTCAAAGCGCGGCAAGGGACTGTCCTCGGTAAGACCGATGATGCAGTCGAAGCAGGTTGTCAGCATGGAACCGCGCACGCCACCATCCGTGTCCATCGCGAACAGGTCTTCAAATTCGGGATGCTGCGCGAAGAGGCGCCGATAGATCAATGGCGCGGGATCAGCGCAAATCTCTCCGAAGCGTTCAAGCGAAAGCATGATGGGTTCAGATACAGCCATTCCATATCCTACTGTCGGCTCAGCCCCCGCGCAATCGCAGGACGAGGCGACGCGTGGCGCGCTGGCTCATCTTGCGGTGTCGGGCAATCCGCTTTGCAAGATTCTGGCGTTCCTCGCGGGTGCGACCAAGATCATAGAGCTGCGCAGCAAAGCCGAGCGCAGCCTGCTGGTCGCTGTTCGGGCGGCGGGCGGCGCCCTCCTCCTCCGCCCAGCGGCCCGGATGAAAGCTGGCGGTTACTTTGGGCTGATCATTGCCGAGATAATGGAGGAAGGCTGCAGGCGCGGACACATTTCGAATGATCGTATCCGGAATGAAATGCAGCCAGTCCTGATGCTGTTGCCAGCGCCAGGTGTTGGGGGAATTCTTTGTGCGCACGCGCAGCCCGATGATGCGTAGGCGGCGCTGAACAGCGGTCCAGTCTTGTCCTTCCCGCTCGGCCTGCAGTTTCATGAGGCGGATCAGGCCCTCCATCGTTCGGCCGGAGGCAACAAAGTCGACCAGGGCAATGGGGCGCGAACCGGTGGCGATCGCCTTGGGGCCGAGACCTTCGGCGGTGAGATACTCGAACAGACCCTGTAATGCCGGTTCCGGCAATTGATCGACCGCGCTGGCATTGCGCAGCGAGTACTGGATGAGGTGAAGCCGCGGCGTGTCGCGCAGCCCTTCGAAACAGCCGGACAGATAATCATACAGGTTTTCGGGCGTCCTCCCGATAAAGGCGAGGTCCGACCGGTTCGCATGCGCCAGAATGCGGGCAGCCGTGGATCGCAGGGATTCAAGGAACATGTCGTTCAATGAGCGCGTCTCGGTCGCGCCCGTAATCAGGCCGCCCAATTGCTCGCGCTGTGCGATGTTCCATCGAAACGGTTTCGCCAAACTTCTACCTCCCGGTCTTTTCCTTCGACTATAGGGCCTGCGGGCTGCGCTTTCCAAATCCGTTCTGGGGTCCTACATGCAGCGGATGAGCAAGACGCTGACAGTTCTGGGCATCGAGACAAGCTGTGACGAGACGGCCGCGGCTGTGCTGCGCCTGACCGATGGCCGGGCAGAGCTGGTCTCGGACGTGATCCGCACGCAACTGGAAGAACACGCGCCCTATCTGGGTGTGGTACCGGAAATCGCTGCGCGCGCACACGCCGAACTGGCTGATTTGACCGTGAAAGCCGCGATGCATGAAGCAGGCATTTCCTATTCAGCGCTAGACGGGATCGCCGCCACGTCCGGTCCCGGCCTGATCGGCGGCGTGCTGGTGGGCATGATGACCGGCAAGGCCATCGCGCAGGCGGCCGGAAAGCCCTTCATCGCGGTCAACCATCTGGAAGGGCACGCGCTCAGCCCTCGGCTCGGCAATGATTGCCCGTTCCCCTATTTGCTGCTGCTTGTTTCGGGCGGGCATTGCCAGTTCCTGGAAGTGCGCGGCCTCGGAAATTATCGCCGGCTCGGCTCGACGATTGATGATGCGGTGGGCGAAGCCTTCGACAAGACAGCCAAGACGCTGGGGCTCGGCTTTCCCGGCGGGCCTGCGGTCGAGCGCCTCGCAGAGGGGGGCGATCCAGAGGCTTTTGCCCTGCCCCGCCCGCTGCTGAACAGGCCGGGTCTCGATATGAGCTTTGCAGGGCTGAAGACGGCTGTTGCGCGCGCCGCGGCCGAAGACGAGATGAATGAGAGTCGGATGAAGGATCTCTGCGCGAGTTTCCAGACGGCGGTGACCGACATTCTCGCCACAAAGGCCGCGCTGGCGCTTGAGGCGTTTGATCCGGGTGAGGATGGCACGAAGCGGTTCGTCGTGGCGGGCGGCGTCGCGGCCAACAAGGCCATCCGTGCCGCACTGGACGACGTGGCCAAAGGCGCAGGTGCGCGCCTGATTGCGCCGCCGCTGAGACATTGTACGGATAATGCCGCCATGATCGCTCTGGCCGGAGCGGAAAGACTGGCGGCGGGCCTCGTCAAAGGCGAGGCCGGGGACCTTGGCACCGGGGCGAGACCCCGCTGGCCGCTCGATGAAGCGGCGGCGCAATCAGCGCCCGTCTATGGAACGGGCCGCCGGGGCGCCAAGGCCTGATCAGGCCGCATTCTAAACCGCGAATTCAGCAAGCGAATAGGTCGCCGCAAGGATGGCGATGGCCATAGGAAGCGCCGCAAGCAAGGCGGCCAGGGACTGGCGAGCTTCGGTCTTGGACAATGTCATTGATTTGGTCTTTCAGCATTTACCGACAGCGACCATCGCTGCCGTTGACTGCCATATAGCAATCATCTGAATATTTATCAATGAACGAAAACGAAATTATTCAGAATTTATCTATCTGACGGTCCGGAACGACCGCGCCAGCAGACAATCCAGCCAGAACCAGGTCCATCACACCCGCCAGTTCACGCTTCAACTTCGGTAATGTCAGGTGCGAAAACATCTGGGGAAAGCGAAACTTCATCATCGATGCCTGAATCATTTCCGCCGTCTCTTCCTTTCGGTCGAGCGGACGAAACTCACCGGCCTCAATGCCGTTCTCGAGAATCTGAACCAGGTAGACCCGCTCCTGGGCCAGCTGTTCATTCATGAACAGAGGCCGCTCATCTGCCAGCGTCTCGGCCAGCTCGACCAGCTTGTCCTTTTCTTCCAGTGCCTCATAGGTACGCACCATGCTGAACTCGAAAAACTGGCGCAGACGATCTGCCGCCGTGATTGGCTTCCGACAGATGCTGGCATAAGTCTGGTAGAGTTCTGAATTGAACTTGCGACCGATGGCTTCGGCAATATCGAGTTTGGACGCGAAGAAGCGGTAGATATTGCCCGCGGACATGTTGCAGTCCTTGGCAATCTCCGACATCGTCGTCTTGGAATAGCCGTAGTGAACGATGCGTTCCATCGCGGCTTCCAAGATCTGTTGGCGGGTGTCTGTTGTATCGTTCATGGCACCACCATACTCCCTGTTACTGAAGGATCAATGATTCATTCAGCCCATTTGTTCCACTATTGCGGACTCTGGGCAGGTTGCAGGCATTGTGCAATACGAACAGGAAATCTTGCCTTCATTCGGAGTCGTTCGTCATGCGCCTTTTCTGTTTTCACAATCTGGACAATGAAACCAATGGCGCCGAGTTGCGCGCCGCGACCCGGCCGGCCCATCTGGAATGGGCTGCAGGATTGGGGGACCAGCTACGCATGGCCGGGCCGCTACTGTCCGAGGATGGCGCGATGATCGGGTCTGTCTTCCTGGTCGAGGCCGATGACCTGGCTTCGGCCAAGGCGTTGGCCGAGCAGGACCCGTATAATAAGGCAGGAGTGTTCGACCGCGTGGACGTGCGCGAAACGAAATGGCTGATCGGGCAAGGAAAGCGCGCATGAGACAGCTGGTCCTTGGAAATCTGAACTATTCCAGCTGGTCGATCAGGCCATTGCTTGCCGCGCGGCGCGTGGGCCTGCCGGTGGAAGAAGTGATCGTGCCGCTCGACTTTCCCGACACATCGGCAAAACTGAAAGAGATCAGCCCGACAGCAAAAGTGCCACTGTTGATCTGGGACGATGTCACGGTCTGGGAAAGCCTTGCGATCACGGAATGGATCGCCGATTGGGCGCCGACTGGAGAGGTCTGGCCAGAAGATGCCGCCAAGCGGGCGATTGCCCGCGCGGTGACCTCCGAAATGCATGCGGGTTTCCCCGCCCTGCGCAAGGCCTGTCCGATGGATATTCGCGGCCGGGAAGCCACGCCGGAAATGACCGAAGGTCTTGAGGCTGACATTGCCCGCATCCAGACCATGTGGGACCAGATGCGCACTGAACATGGCGATGGCGGCCCTTACCTGTTCGGCAAATGGAGCGCTGCGGATGCGTTCTATACGCCGGTTGTGACGCGGTTCCGCACCTATGGCCTGCCCCTGACAGGGGCCGCGGCCGAATATTCGGCGGCCATCCTTGAAGACCCGGTCTTCCTTGAACTGGAGAAACAGGCGGAAGCCGAACCGTGGTGGATCAAATACACCGCCGACGGACGCTCAAGCGGCTATCTCAAGCCGGAAGGCTGAACAGGTCATAATCCAGATCATGCCGGAACAGCGTTCGGATATGATCTGTGTAGATATCCAGCGCTTCGCCGGTGAAGAGTTCGGTTAGCGGTGTCTTGCGGTTCTGCAGCACATTAGGCTCCGCATCCGGATCGATCTTCTGCGCCATGGCGTCCTTCGTGCCTGCCGCGAGCGCTACATTGATGGCATCGGCACTGAGCCCGAGAGACCAATGCTTCGAGACCGCTTCCAACGCCGCGCGGGGGTCTTGCTGGGTCCGCTCATACTGGGTCAGCTGGATCGAGTCGCCATGACGCGCACGAATATCACCCCAACGGTTCCAGAAGCGCGCGAGCCAGTAGAGATCGCAGCGATACTTCGATCCGCCCGGATCGCCCTTCAGATAGGTCAACCAGTCAACCTTGATGTCGTATTCCCATTTGGCGTGGTGACTGGCCAGGATCGCCATCGGGTGTCGTACAGCCAGCACATATGGCGGCAGGCTGGCGAGGCTGCGGGCCCAGCCCCATTCGGCCAGATGGTGGGGGATCGTGTGACTGAACGCCAGGCGCGGCAGTTCCGGAAAGGTCGCATCGTCCTTCGGCCAGCCGATATAGGGGCGCACCGCATTCTCCGAAAAGTATTGCGGGTGAGGAATGCCATGGGTTTCCGCCAGCGCCACTGCCAGCATGTATTTCAGCCAGTGCGTACCGGAATTCTTGGAGGTAACGAGCAGGCCATCAAACCGGCCATGACGCAGGACGGAAAAATTCGTCCAGGACTCATTGAGAACCTTGGCGCGGTATTCGCTGGGAAGTGACTTTGACATGGCCAAATTCCCTATTGTGCCAGGGCGAAAGGCGCAACTGTTCTTGAGCGGTTGGAAGACTCAGGTCTTGAGGCCTGCCTTGTCCCGGAACACTTGCAGGAGGGCCAGTTGTTCGCGCGTCGGCACGCCTTCCGCCTCGGACACCGCCACCAGCATCGCGTCGAGATCGACAATTTCCTTTGGGCCAAGCTGCGGGGAACTGACGATCAATTCGCTCAGCTTGCGCATGGCGCGCTGGGGATCCGGCGCGGAATTGGTGACCCAAGCCGCATGGGCGGACAATTCATCAGCCTCAGCCTGGGTGAAGCTGAAATTCTGCATCATCTCATCATCTATGATGCGCGCCTGTCGTTCGGTCAGAGGCCCTTCCCGGCCACGGGCAACTTCCATCATCATGACGGCGGCGGCTTCGCGCGGGTCTTCGATCAGGCTGATGCCATTGCGGCCTGCCTTGTATTTGAAGGCAAAGCGGCGAGGCGCATTCGTAAGCGTGCGCGCCGCATCCATCGTCACTTTCGCGCCGCGGCGGGCCATCTGGATACGCCACGACCAGATGCCGATCGTTGTCAGGATACCCAGAATGAGGATGACTATATGCATCCGGCGTATGTAGCGCGGCCCGGCAGGCTGCGCTACTCACAATTCGATCATTCGCCCCCGGAGCCAGCCGGGACAGCGGCATGGGCCTGCGCCAGCACATAGGCGCGGATCGATTCCACCTGATCCGGCGTCAGATGATCTGCGAACGAGACCATGCCATTGGCGGCGAGGTTTCCGTCGATCACCACACCTTTCCACGCCATTTCGTTGCCACTGATCGCCGACCAGCGCAGGTCCGGCAGAACGCCCGAGCTGACCGCCAGCGGACCGTGGCAGACGGTACAGTTACGGGCATAGTGAACCGATCCCTCGGCGATCATGGTCTCGTCCCCGAACGAGTCGGCTTTCGGGGTCTTGTCGATCATCGGGAAATCCGGGTCGGCGATTTCGCCCGTGCCGCCCAGCTTGAAGGTGACGACCTTGCCGACTGTAGAGGGCACGGTCTCGTCATAGGCGAAGCCTGCGGAGAGACCAAAGGCACTGCCCCAACCAGTCGTAATCGTGACGTATTGCTCACCATCGATCATGTAGGTGCCGGGGCCGGACGCGCCGCCGGATTTGAGTTCATGATTCCAGAGCTTGTCGCCCGTTTCGGCATCATAGGCGACGAAATCGCCATTCAGCTTGCCCTGGAAAACCAGACCGCCTGCCGTGGACAGCACGCCGCCATTCCAGGCATTGCCATGTTCCACCGACCAGCGCGCTTCGCGGGCAATGGGATCCCATGCGATCAAGCGTCCCTTGAGGGTTGAGCGCAGGAATTTGGCGACTTCCGGCGGCGCGATCGGCGGGACGCCAGCAGAAAAGTCTGCGCCCGTATTCCAGCCGACAGGCTGGGTCTCGAAGCGCGGATCGCGAGCATAGGCCTGCGGAATTTCCTGCGCCGGAATATAGGCGAGGTTCAAATCCGGATTGAAGGCCATCGGATGCCAGTTGTGTGCACCGAGGGGGCCTGGCAGCTGCTCGTAAGGGACCGCGCCATACCGTGCATCGGCGATTTCAATCGGACGACCGTTTTCGTCGAGGCCCTCTGCCCAGTTCATCGGCACGAACGCATCGCCGGAGATGAACTCGCCGGATTCCGCGTCCAGTACGTAGAAGAAGCCATTCTTCGGAGCCTGCATCGCGACACGGCGCGCTTCACCATCTTCGCCAACAGGCAAGTCTGCCAGAATGATGGTCTGCGTGGCTGTATAGTCCCAATTGTCGCCGGGCGTGGTCTGGAAATTCCACTTGTACGCACCGGTTTCGGCATCCACCGCAACGATGGAGGACAGGAAGAGATTGTCGCCACCAGACGGATCGCGGAATTCCCGGTTCCACGGCGAACCATTGCCGACCCCGAAGATGATCTGGTCGTTGACCTCATCATAGACGATGGAGTCCCAGACAGTTCCGCCGCCACCATCGGTGACCCAGGCGCCTTCATCGCCCCAGGTGACATTGCCGATGTCTTCAAAGGCTGCGTCCGAGATTTCGCCGTCTGGCTGTTTCTCCGGGTTCGGAACAGTGTAGAACCGCCAGACCTTGTCTCCGGTATTGGCATCATAAGCCGAAAGATAACCGCGCACACCGAGCTCGGCACCGCCATTGCCAATCAACACTTTGCCATTCACCACACGCGGCGCACCGGTGATCGTATAGGGCTTGGACTGATCAACGGTGACCTTGCTCCAGACAACTTCGCCCGTTTCGGCATCAAGCGCTTCGAGCCGCCCATCAATCACACCCACGAAGACCTTGCCGTCATAAACAGCCACGCCACGGTTTACGACATCGCAGCAGGCTTTCACGCCGACGGCGCGGTCCACATCCGGATCGTAAACCCACAATTCCTCACCCGTCTTGGCATCAAGCGCATAGACCAGCGACCAGGCAGAGGTGACGTACATCACGCCGTCCACGACAATCGGCGTCGATTCCACGCCGCGATTGGTGGCAAGGTCATAAGTCCACGCGACGCCCAGGTCTGCGACGGTTTCCTTGTTCACATCTATCAGGCTCGAATGGCGCTGCTCGTCATAAGTCCCACCATATGTCAGCCATTCGTCAGCTGCGCTCGCGGTACTTATCCGGTTCGTGTCGACCGCCGCAAAGGCTTCCGGCTCCGAAGGTGTCTCAGTGTCTGCTGTTTTTGCCTGCCCGCAGGCGGCAAGGATTGCGAAGGATGCTCCCGCAATCAAGGTGGACTGCCAGTTCGCCATGGCCGTTTCACTCCCCTGTCTGTTTCCTCAAAACGGTCTTACGCCGCGCTCACAGGAAAGAGTAGATGAGGCAGGCCGATTGTCGAGGCCTGTCTTAAGGTCAGCCCGACGCTACAGGCACGCGTCCGGCATGCATGGAGAGATCGGTCTGAGCAGCTTCAATGGCGGCCACAATAAGCGCGTGCCAGTCGGCTTGGCTTTCTACGGTGTCTGATCCAGCCGGGAATGTGACGGAACGCGATGCATTCACGACGCCGCCTTCGAGGCGATTTGAAACCGCCTTGAATCCCGCAAGCGCATCTTCGGCCCCGCCGCCCTGCGCGCCATAGCCCGGCACCAGAAACAGCGCGTCCGGCGCGAGCTGTCGCAATTGGCGGGCCTCATCCGGGCCCGTCGCGCCCGCCACCAGCATCAGGCTGGACCATTCGCCCGCCCCCTTCAGGCGCTGGATCGCCGGGGCGAGCGCCTCAACGACGCGTGCATAGAGTGGGGCGCCCTCAAGATCTCTCGCCTGAAAATCGGCTGAGCCGGGATTGGACGTGCGCGCGAGCACGACGACCCCCTTGCCGTTTGCCTCGGCCTCTTCGAGGAAGGGTTCCAACGTATCGAGACCCATATAAGGGTTTACCGTCACGGCATCGGAGGGGAACGGCGCCGCTTCTGACAAGTATGCGGCTGCATAGCCCCTGGCTGTGGTCCCGATATCACCGCGCTTGGCATCCGCGAGAACAAGAAGGCCCGCCTCTCTTGAAGCTTCGCAGACGCGTTGCAATGCGCCCATTCCGTCAGGCCCATGCCGCTCAAACAGGCCGACTTGCGGCTTGACCACGCAGGCGCGTCCGGCCGCCGCCGCCACGACTGCTTCGCCCCAAGCGGCCACCCCCTCGGGCGTGTCCCCGCCGAACAGGTCCGGGATACGGCCAGGATGCGGGTCGATACCCACGCAAAGTGGGCCCAACTGGCGCGCGCCAGCGATGAGGCGAGAGGCAAAGCTGGTCATGGGGTGACCCGGCAGGCCACTTTCACGACCTGAAGACGGCGGCGGGCATTGTCTGACATCGGGCCGTAAGTCTCCTCGGCAAAAATCTCCGTCGGGCCATCCTCGCGCTCCACGCTCAGGCTGGTCAGGAAGGCATCTATAGATGTCGGCGCAGCCGTATAGATACGCCCGCGCCGCGGGCTCTCGGCCACGATCACGCCGCGCACAGTTCCCCCCGCATCAAAGACCGGTCCGCCAGAAATTCCCCCCAACGAACCGTTCAATCCACGGGTCCGGCCGATCTCTGCCCAGGCAAGAATAGGTTCAGCGCCTTCCCGGCGCCCGCGCGTGATAAGTTTCGAGCGGGACATGAGTTTCGTGGCCACTTCTCCCGGTCGTCCCTGAGGGTAGCCAACATGATAACCATGCGTGCCGATGCGAAGCGGAGATACGAGATCAAGTTTTACCGAGTTGGGGCTGCGACCTGTCGAAAGAAGGGCAAGGTCATGATCTGGATCAACGACGATGCTGTCGACCGGCACATATTGCCCGGGCGCCACCAGCAGGCCGACAGAGTTGCAACCGTCCACGACATGCCGGGCCGTGATCCACTGACCATTCTTGTTCACTGCGAAAGCAGTGCCGATCCCGTCCTTGGGCTCGCTGACCTGGACAAGCACCTGTTCGTCCAATGGCGACGGCGGCGGCAGGGTCGGACCTTCGGACTCAAGGACGGTTGGCGGCGGCTCAGGTGCGTCAGCTTTTGGATCCTGCGAAAACATGGTCCAGACGACGACGCCCAGAACCAATGCATAGATCACCCAGTCAAACGAACGCATCACTGCCTGAGTACCTCCGTTAGAACCTCTGCAGGACCGGGTCCCAGAGACCCGCTGCAATGATCAGGGCTGATGCCAGCTTTGCCGCAACAAGGACGACGGCTGCGCCAGCCTCCTCCTTTTCGATCCGTTTGGGAATATCGGTGAGCAAGACATCGACGAGACGGTAAACGAGGAGCTGGATCAGGAGTGAGACGACACCCCAGATGGCCAAGTCTATCAGGGTGACGCTGGAGGCCAGACAGGAGGCAATGGGGATCGCAAGACCAACAATGGCCCCGGCCAATGCAAATCCTGCGGCCGAATTGCCTTCCTTTACGAGCGCCAGCTCCTTCCACGGGGTCAGCAGCACGTATATGGTGCTGGCGATGGCAAGCATCACGCCAGCCGCTGCTGTCCACAACAGAAAGCGTGGGAATGCCTCGACAAAGGCAAGAGTTTCACCGCCCATAAACGCTCACTATTTCCTCTAATATCAATCGGCTCTATCAGAGCCAGACCTATTCCTACCCATAGCACGCCACAGCCTCAAGGAGACATATTCATGATCAAGGGGAAAACCGCCCTCGTTACCGGCTCCACCAGCGGGATCGGGAAGGCTATTGCAGACCGTCTTGCGCAGGAAGGCTGCAATGTCGTGCTGAACGGATTCGGCGACGCCGATGAGATCAAGGCCCTGCAGGGTGAAATGGAAAAGGAACACGGCGTACAGATCGGCTATTCAGGCGCTGACCTGACCAATCCGGACGCGATTGAAGAGATGATGGCCTATGTGACAGCCGAGTTCGGCGGTGCCGATATTCTGGTCAACAATGCCGGCACGCAATTTGTGTCACCCCTCGAAGAATTCCCAGTGGCCAAATGGGATCTGATCATGGCGCTGAACTTGTCAGCTGCCTTTCACACGACCCGGATGGCGATTGGACCCATGAAAGAAAAAGGCTGGGGCCGCATCATCAATACCGGCAGCGCCCACGCCAAGGTCGCCTCCCCGTTCAAGTCAGCCTATGTCGCGGCCAAGCATGGGCTTTCCGGCCTGACCAAGGTGACGGCTCTGGAGGGTGCGGAACACGGCGTACGATGCAATCTGGTCTGTCCCGGCTATGTCCACACCCCGCTGGTCGATGGCCAGATCGACGATACGGCAAAGGCGCGCGGCATGACGCGTGATGAAGTTGTGAAAAACGTGCTGCTCGCCGCCCAGCCAACCAAGGAATTCGTGACTGCCGAGCAGATTGGCGGCTTCGTTGCCTTCCTCTGCTCGCCGGATGCTGACCAGATCAATGGTGCCGACCTCTCCATGGACGGCGGCTGGGTGGCACAATAGCTCACTGAAAGGTCATTTGACGGCGCAGCTATCGTGCGAGATAGAAAACGACGATGTTCCAAAGGATCGCCCTTCTTTGCCTCAGCCTGTTGCTGATCGCATCCGGTACGGCAAGCGCCGCGCAGGACAGCTGTCCTGCATCTGATGCGGGCCAGATGACGCATGTGATGACTGCAATGAATGGAGATTGCGACATGGGGATGGGGTCCATGGACCACTCCCAGCCAGAAGATGAGAACGCGCCATCGCACGATACGGCTTGTTGCTGTCCGGCGATCGTCGCCGCCCTGCCGAGTGCTGCTGCCCCTGAAGGCCATAGCGACCTTTACCCGCCACTGTTCAATATTCCCCTGGATGCGACGCCAATCTCGGTCGCATCCGTTCCGGAGCCGCCTCCTCCCCGGGCCTGATGATCCTCTCATAATCTCAGGATCAACCCGGAACAAAGGAGAAGGCCTTGCCCTTCCTTTCCCGTGCCGCGCCTTTCGCGGCCTGTCTCACATGGGCGGCGCTCGCTCCCATGGCCGAGGCCCGTCCCGTCTCCTACCCAGGCGGCTGGACGGTCATGCAGATGAACAATGGGGATTCCTCCTCGCTGCATGCACACTATTCACCCACCGCATCGGACTCGATCGGGTTCTATGCAGAGCGTAACTGGGCCGAAGACGTCCAGTTCACCGGCCTGCAATACAACCGGCTGCTGAAACGCTGGAACGGCCCTTCAAGCCAGGCGAACACCTATTTCAAATTGGGTGTGGGTCAGGCCGATCCGTTCGGGAGTGAGTCTCCTGAACTGTCCGGTTTTGCCGCTTTCGCCGCGGACTGGGAGACTCGCCGCTGGTTCACCTCCTATGAGGCAAAAGCCACCGACTATGCCGGCAACAAGAGCGTGCGCCATAGCGGCCGCGTCGGCGTTGCCCCGTATATCGGCGACTATGGCGACCTTCACACATGGTTGATGCTGCAGGTGGATAACCACCCCGAAAGCAATGAGCCCGTTACCACAACCCCCCTCGTCCGGTTCTTCAAGGGCGTCCAGATGGTCGAGCTCGGCTACACGCTGGAAACCGAAGAGCTGCTCGCGAACTGGATCGTCCGGTTCTGACTTTCAAAGGATACTACTCATGAAACTGATTAAACCCGCTTTCGCGTCCCTCGCTTTTTGCCTGCTCACCGCTCCGGCACTGGCTGATGAAACGATGGATCATTCCAAGATGGACCATTCGAAGATGGATCATTCAGCGCATGCCGACATGGTCGCTGAACCCAATACCGATGCCGACCCGGCCGCTTCAGCCCAGACCGTCACCGCCAAGGTGAACGGCCTCGTCTGCGATTTTTGCGCACAGGCCGTCCGCAAGGTGTTCAAGAAGCAGGACGCCGTCGAAAGCGTCAATGTCGACCTGGACAATGGCGAAATCGTCCTTGGCCTGAAGGCTGGCGCGACGATGGATGATCAAACGATCGAAAAGCTGATCCGCAAATCCGGTTATTCGCTCGTCAGCATCGACCGTGGTGGCGACGCATGAGCGAAGACGTAAAATCTCCCAGCACCCTGCCCGCCTTCCTGTCGCTGTTCACTTCAACCGGAACACTGATCTGCTGCGCCCTACCGGCCCTGCTGGTCAGCATCGGCGCCGGCGCGGTGATGGCAGGCCTGATCGAGGCCGTGCCGCAGATCACCTGGCTCGGCAAGAACAAGGGTCTCGTGTTCGGCATCGCAGCGTTGATGATCGCGTTGGCTGGGGCCTGGCAATGGCATGCAAGGTCGCTGCCCTGTCCAATTGACCCGGTGAAGGCACGGGCGTGTACGCGCGCGCGCCAGCTCAGTTGGGTCGTCTGGTGGGTCAGCGTTGTCGCATTTCTGGTTGGCGGGTTCTTCGCCTTCTTCGCGGCAAGCCTGTTCATCTAAGAGGTTCAGGGCCCGGCTGGAAAGTCGGGCCCTTCATCCTAATCCTGCAGGATCTCTCCGAGACAGGCCGAGATGGTTTCAGCCGTGTCTTCATGCGTGAAGAAGGTCTTCAACTGCCAATTCTCATCCATCAGATAGAGCAGCGACGTATGGTCCATTGTGTATTCGGACTGGCTTTCAGATTGCTCTACGCGAGAAAAGTCCGACAGGAACTCATCCGCGGCCGCGCGAATTTCCTCTGGCGTGCCCGTCAGGCCGATGAGGTTTTTCGGAAAGCGCGGCGCCTTCACATAGCTGGCCAGAACTTCGGGCGTGTCGCGTTCCGGATCCACCGAAATGAGCAATGTCTGCGGCGGCTCAACACTTTCGGGCAGCTGCTCATAGGCGCGCTCCACATTGACGAGCGTCATCGGACAGACGTCCGGGCAATAGGTGAACCCGAAATAGATCAGCGTCGGACGACCTTTGAAATCGGCTTCCGTCACACGCGCCCCGGAATCGGAGACGAGTGAGATCGGCCCGCCAATCTCCGGATAGGCACGGCTGAGGCAACTGGCCTGCGCACCTCCGGACTTTACCGCTCCGGCGGAGTCTTTCTCCGGCGCGCTGGCGGGAGAGCAGGCGGCCAATACGGCGGTGGCGAGCAGGACGGATGACGTTGCAATCGATCTGAGCATCATATGGGGGATATGCGCCGCAAGCGGCGCTTGGCGCAAGCGTCACGCTGCCGCATAAGGCGCAAATGGATGATTTGGCCCGAGACGGACACATAGATCTCGACGATGCGATCTTCACCCTTCCCCCAGAAGGGTTGGGCTCGGCGCAATCCGCCCTCGGGCGCACGCGCCTGCGCACTTTCATCACGCTGCGCTGGCTGGCCGTGGCCGGGCAAACGGCAGCGGTATTGTTCGTGGCCTTCGGGCTCGGCTTCGACATGCCGCTGGCGCTTTGCCTGTCGATCATTGCGGCATCGGCCTGGCTGAACGTGTTCCTGTCTTTTGCCTTCCAGAGCCAGCGCCTGACGCGCGGGTGGGAGGCGACCCTGCAATTGGCATTCGATACGGTACAATTGGCTGCGCTGATCGCCGCGACGGGTGGACTGTCAAACCCGTTCCTGTTGCTTCTGGTTGCCCCCGTGACTGTTGCTGCACTCAGTCTCAGCTCGTTCAGGGCCTCCCTTATCGCTTTGCTTGCCTTGGTATTGGCGGCCCTGATGCCGCTTATTCACATGCCCCTGCCCTGGGGTGTGGCGAACTCTTCGATTGCGCTGCCGCCTCTGTTCCAGCTTGGCCAGTTCGCAGCCCTTGCTGTCGGTGTGGTCTTCTTTGCCTTGTCGGCGGCGCGGGTCAGTCAGGATGAGGCCCGGCTCGTGCGCGCCCTTGATGCAGCGGGGGTCGTCATGGCGCGCGAGCAACGCCTGTCCGCGCTCGGTGCAATGTCTGCAATGACCACACATGAGTTGGGAACCCCGCTTGCCACGATCCATCTCGTCGCGAAGGAATTGCAGGCGGATCTCGACCCCGAGGATCCGCGCGCCGAGGACATCATCTTGATTGCCGAACAGGCCGACCGGTGCCGCGCGATCCTCGCCACGATCCGTGAAGCGCGCGAAGCAACCGACATCGTGCATGCGCGAATCCCGCTGGATGCGCTGGTGGCCGAGGCCGCTGCGCCATTCAAGGGGTTGGGCGTGGATCTGACCGTCCGGGCGGAACCTGCTGAAGATGGCACACCACGTGCGCCGACCCTGAAACGCAGTCCGGAAGTTTTGCACGCGCTGGGTGCCTTCATCGAAAATGCGGTGAGTTTCGCCGATACGCGCGTGAACGTCGTGGCGACTTGGACTGCAGACCAGATCATGGTCACAATCAGCGATGACGGCCCCGGCTTTGCCGCCGAAGTGCTGCCGAAACTGGGCGAGCCCTATGTCTCGCAACGCGGCGAGGCGCATCTGGGCGGGGGTGACATGGGGCTTGGATTCTTCATCGCAAAAACGCTTATTGAGCGCACCGGCGGCCGCATCGCGACCCGAAACAGGACCCCGCCGAAAAAGGGCGCGGTCGTCCAGACTCTATGGCCCCTTGGCATTTTGCAGGCGCCTGACTTGGATTAATGACCGGTTCAGACCTATATGACGGTTGTTACATCAAGGAAAAGCCAATGGAACGGCCCATCACTGTGAATTTGCACGAGAGCCTCAAGGATGTTGAGGATCGCTCATGTCTCGTAATGGACGATGATGGTCCGTTTGTGCAACGCATGGCCCGCGCGCTCGCCCAGCGCGGTTTCGTGGTCTCTGCCGTCTCGACCGTGTCCGAAGGCAAGGATATTGCCCGCCTGAACCCACCGGCCTTTGCCGTTCTGGACCTGCGCCTGGAAGATGGCAGCGGGCTGGATGTGGTGGAAGTACTGCACAAGCACCGCCCGGATGCCCGCGCTGTTATCCTGACCGGGTATGGCGCCATTGCGACAGCCGTCGCCGCTGTCAAAGCTGGCGCTGTGGACTATTTGTCGAAGCCTGCAGATGTGGAAGACATCATTCGCGCGCTCGCCGCATCACCTGACGAAAAGCCCGCTCCGCCAGAAAATCCGATGTCGGCCGACCGGGTTCGCTGGGAGCATATTCAGCGCGTCTATGAGCTGTGCAATCACAACGTCTCGGAAACCGCGCGCCGCCTGAACATGCACCGACGGACGCTGCAACGCATCCTTGCAAAACGCGCCCCGCGCTAAACCTGTATCCTGTAATAGTGTTGCCAGAATACGTCGCTTTGGCTGACGCAGCCTCGGCATCAGCTAAATGCAGTTGCGTCGCATTCTGAACGGCTGGTAATCGCCGCTCATGAAAAAATTTCAGTGCTCAGTCGCCCCGCTCGCCCTCCTCGCTTTTGCCCTCCCAGCCACGGCCCAGTCCGATGACCCGGTGAACCGGCTGGACACGATCGTCACCACCGCCACCCCGAGCGCCACGCCTCTGACAGACATTCCGATGTCCGTCAGCGTGATTGATACCAGGGATCTGTCGCTGGCGGATGCTTATGTCAGCGCCGAGGACATGACTGACCTGCTGACCGGGGTTGAGGCCGCTGTCGCAAACGGTACGCAGGTCGCCTTCCAGATTCGCGGCATCGGCGCGGTTGACCATCAGGCCCTGACGCCCACCGCCGCTGCGGTCTATTCCGATGGCGTCTATCTGGCGACCAACGTCCAGACGGGCCTGATGCTGTATGATCTTGCCCGTGTGGAAGTTCTGAAAGGCCCGCAAGGCACGCTGTATGGCCGCAACGCGTCCGGGGGCGCGATCAATTTCATCTCCGCGAAACCTGGCGAGGACCAGCGCCGGTATGTTCGGGCGGGCTATGGCAACCTGAATCGCGCTGACCTGGATGGCGCCTATGGGGAGCACTACGATAATGGCTTCAGCTATCGCCTCGCCGGGCGGTACTTGTCGCGCGACGCCGCACTCGACAATATTGCCGGCCCGGAAGATGCGGGCGGTGTGCGGGACGAATTCGGTTTGCGCCTCGGCCTCAATTGGGACAAGGCGTTTGGTGGGTCCCTGCTCGTGCGCACGCACTATGAAGAAGACAATGGCGTCAATGCCGCACCGCGCAATGATACACTTGACCTTAACGACCATGAGATCGCGGTGGGCCGTGACGGCGTTCAGGATACCGACAATGAATTCTATGGCGTCTCGGCAGAATATGAGCGCGCTGTCGGGCGGTGGACGCTGACATCTCTCACGGCCTTCGAAGGGTACAATCAGGATTACGGGTTTGACTTTGACGGGGCCGTCGCCCTGTTCGACAATCCGAACTTCAACGCCAACCTCGCCTATATCCGCGACTTCCGGCAGTACTCGCAGGAATTCCGCCTGCAGACAGACTGGGACGGCGCCAGCACCATGATCGGTGTATCGGGATCGCTGGAAGATTTCAGCCAGACCTATACGATCTGGTGCGGCGACCTGGATGCCGACACGCTGCTCGGCACCTGTCCTTATGTCGGCGCCGCCAGCCGGGCAGGGCCAACCCCGACCTCAGATGCACGCGCGATGACTCTGGTCACAGATATCAGGCAGGACCGTTCGGCTCTGGCCGCCCTCACCTATAATGAATTCGACCTCTATGATCGGTTGACCGCTACACTCGGCGCGCGGGTAACGCATGAGCGGATTGAGGGTCAGGGAAGCGGCCGTCACATCTTTGAGGATGGCACGATTGGCTTCAATAATGTCGGGGGTCTCGGCCTGGCGGCAGGCGCGAACGAGATCGAAGAGACGCGGCTTTCGGGCAACGCGGCCCTCGCCTACGAACTCGGCCAAGGCAACGCTTATGTCTCGGTTTCCAACAGCTACAAATCGGGCGGCTTCAATGGCGAAGTCCAGAATAACGCCACTCATTTCGCTGATGCGGGCTTGTTCGACGCAGAGACCGTCACAGCCTATGAGGTCGGCTACAAGAGCCGACCAGACGATACGTTCACTTACAGCATCGCTGCATTTCTTCAGGATTATCAAGACCCGCAGGCGCGCATCTTCGTGAACTTCGCCTTGCCCGACGGTTCAAGCATTACGTCCAACTCGCTGTCCAATCTCGATGAAGCGACATCCTACGGGGTGGAAGTCGATTTGGCATGGCAGGCTACGGAGCAACTTTCGCTGGATGGAGGCTTGACGCTTCTGGAAACCGAGATTGATCAGTCGTCCGACATTGGCGGAAATGCCGACACATTTGACGGCAACCCCCTCCCCTTCGCACCAGATGTCTCCGCCACCCTCGGCGGGCGCTACGAGTTCGCGGCTACGGAAACGATCGAGGCCAGCCTCGCCGCACACGCCAAGTATCGCGGTGATTACTATCTCGACCCAGAGGGCCTGGACAGCCGCATGCAGGACGGCTTCACGACCCTGCAGGCAGAGGCGAACTTCGTGTTTACAGATACCGGTCTCAGCTTGACCGTATGGGGACGGAACTTGACCGATGAAGACTATGCCGTCTCAGGCTATGGCTTTATCGGGTATGACACATTCCGTTCCGACCCGCGCACCTATGGCGTGCGGATCGGCTACGAGTTCTAGAAATCAACCCGGGCAGTCGCCATAATCGAAGCGGAGGGCCCGGAAATTGACTGGGTCCCCGTTCGAATAATTCAACGCATAGTAAGGCTCGGTCTCGGTGACACAGAGGCGCATCTGGTCGGCCTGAGCGCGCAAATGGCGGATCTCGTCTTCGATCGGCGGCTCGGCCTTGCGATCCTCGAAATTGACGAGATAGACGACCGGATAAGCGGACGGGTCTTTAGGCAGGTCGAGCGGGGTTTCCGGCGGGTGGAGATTCTGCGTGCCGAGAGTCAGCACATAGGAGGGCTCGGCATAGCCAAGCGCCAGGATGCGTTCCGGCGGCTGCCAGTCACACGCCTCGCCCGGCACACCGCAGACATCCTCCAGCGCCAGACGCGCCGTTTCGGTCGGCTGCACCCAGATCTGGCTCGGCAGCATGAAGATGCGGATATGCCAGCCGATTGCGACGGCCGCATAGATGGCGAACATGGCAGCATTGCACTCATGGCGCCGACTGAACTCGATGATGGCAACTCCACAAAGGCCAAAGCCGATCCACCAGAACCAAAGTGGGAACGCCCGATAATCCGCCCATGATGCGAGCACGTCTTCGGGAAAGGCCGTCGAGAAATCGCCCGCCGTTTCCGCCATGAAATAGGTTGTCACACCGGGGAATGACGCGGCAAGTAAGAGGATTGCCCCCAACGCGAACAGGATCAGGGACGCCCATCGCGTAACGGGCCACAATGCCCCTTCCATCATTTTAGCCGCTGCATAGCCTGCGAGCAGTCCGAAGGCAGGATAGGCCGGAAGGATGTAGTGACTGAGCAGGGTCGGCATCAGTTCGAAGAAGGCATAGGTCAGGACCGCCCAGGCCACGAGCATGCGGACCGCGCGCGTCTCGTCAGGTATGATCGCTTCTCCGACCGGATGCTTCGCCATCCATGTGTCGCGCCCCGACACCCACCAGAAATAGGCGAGCAAGACTGCTGGCCATGCTGGCAGCGGCTTGAGGGTGGCAATTGTGTTCAGCGCTTGTGCTGCCAGTCCCGTTCCTGCCGGGCGCGGCAGGAAGGGCAGCAGATAACTCAAGATCAACAAGACCGCGAACAATGCCGCGCCCACCAACAAAACGTGCTTCAGCCATGCCGCGCCTTGCGGCTTGATGGGCTTCAACGTCTTCCACGCCGCCACAAAGCCGGGAATGATGAACAGGGTCGCCGGGAAGAACCAGGCCGGAATATGGGTAAGATGGTAGAATGGCCAGCCACCATGCCCCTCAGAGGCGCCGGTGAACTTGTCTTTCAGATCCTTGCCGACCGCGCCCTTGATGTATTGCCCATCAGTCGCAGCCTGAATCCAGAGGAACCAGGGCAGCACCATTGCCACGAAAATCGCTGGCCCCGGCCACCAGAGCAAAACGCGCCACCAGTCGCCCCCTTTTCCGTCAGTCGCCTTGGCCCAAACCCATGCCCCGATCCCGGCATAGGCGGCCACCATCGGCGTCACTGGCCCCTTGATCAGGAAGCTGGTGCCCATGCAAAACCAGAAGAGCAGCGCCATCTTTTTCGACTGGTCACGGCGCATATAAAGGCGCGCAAGCGCACCTATGCTGAGCGTTGTCAGGAAAACGAGCATTCCGTCTGTTTTCGAGATGTGCGCTTCCGATGTCAGAAGGAGCGTCGCGCCGAACAGGGCTGAGCCGACAAAGCTGGCCCTTCGCCCAACCAGGACCAGTCCGGCCCAGAAACAGGCAAGCGTTCCGAAGGCGGCCCCCAACCAGCTCGGCACGCGATAGGTCCAGATCTGCTTTGCCTCGGGCCCCGTAAACACTGCCGTCGAGGCGGCCTGCAGCCAGTGAATGCCTGCCGGCTTCTTGTTGCGCAGCTCATCCTGATACTGGATGCGGATATAATCCTGCTCCTCCAGCATTTCCTTCGAAGCCTGAGCAAACCGGCTTTCATCCCGGTCGAGGGCAGGCAAATTGAACACGCCGGGCGCAGCAGCGCCGAATGTGAGGATGAACAGGACGAACCAGGGTTTCCAGCCGGTGGAAAGTCGATCAAGCAAAGTCATGATTGCCATTTACCTTGTTCATGTCCGCGCGTCTTCAGGGTTTTGCGCTGAGATTCCTAGCGTGACAAATGCGCCGCAGGGCTCGCCTTGCGTCAAATCGCTTTGTATGAGCGTGCGAAACCTGCCTCGCGCGCTCGCGAGCCCCTGCCTGAAAGGTGCCAGCCGTGGCCCAGTCGCTTGAATTCTCCATCGTTGTTCCGGTTCACAATGAATCCGGCAATGTCGAATCCCTGATCACCGAGATTCACCGCGCGCTCGATGGGCGCGCATTCGAAATGGTGTTCGTCGATGACGCGTCGACTGATGACACGCGGGCACGCCTGATCGAACTGAAGGAGCGCTTTCCGATGTTGCGCGTGATCGGGCACCGCAACAATGCCGGGCAGAGCCGGGCCATCCGTTCCGGAATAATGGCGGCGCGCGCGCCGGTGATTGGCACGCTGGATGGCGATGGACAGAACGATCCAGCCGATCTGCCGGACCTGTACCGCCAGCTGACGCGGGCAGATGCGCCGGAATCGCTGAAAATGGTTATGGGCCGCCGCACCAAGCGTAAAGACACTGCCTGGAAGCGGTTTGGCAGCAGTTTTGCCAACAAGATCCGCAAACGCCTGCTGCGGGATGATTGCGACGATGCTGGCTGTGGCGTGAAGGCGATCTATCGGGAAGCCTTCCTGAGGTTGCCCTATTTCGATCATATCCATCGCTACGTCCCTGCCCTGATGCAGGCCGAAGGCTTCGATGTGGAATATCGCGACGTGAATCATCGCGAGCGTCGTAGCGGAACATCGAACTATACGAATTTTGGCCGATTGGCCGATGCCCTGTCCGATTTGCGGGGCGTGATGTGGTTGGTCCGCCGTCGGCGCAATCCGGGCGGCATGGACGAGCTTTAGCCGTAGGTTGCGACAGCGATACAGATTTCGCCATCCTCATCGAAAATAAAAGTTTCAGCCGCGTTCTGGCCGCGATGGTTGGTGTAAAGCAACGTGATCGCGTCTGATCCGGTCAACACGTCTTCCAGTTCAAAATACAGATCACTCGCGCTGGCCATTGCGGCCTGCCAGTATTTGCGCAGCCCCGCTTTTCCAGTCAGGAAATCCTCATCCGTCCCCATCACCAGCGCAATGCGCGGCGAATGGAACACGACCCCGTCGGCATAGTGCGACAGCACAGCGTCGAGGTCGTGATCATTCCAGGCTGCTACCCATTCACGGGCAAACGAATCAGCGTCCGGTCTGGCCATACGGCCTGTTACTAGGCTTGGCCGTTTACCGCCAGAACATCTTCAACCGTTCGGAGACCCGGCTTTGGTGAGGTCACCAGAACAGCCATGTTTCCAGGCAGATGCTTGTTGTCCAGCATCTTGTCGTGCGCGGCCGGAATGTCTTCCCACGGGAAGACTTCGGACATGCCCGGATCAATGCGCCGGTTGATCACCAATTGGTTCGCGGCGCTTGCCTGTTTCAGGTTTGCGAAATGGCTGCCCTGTACCCGCTTCTGCCGCATCCAGAGGAAGCGCGCATCCATGGTCAGGTTGAAGCCGGTCGTACCGGCGCAGATGACGACCATGCCGCCACGCTTCACAACGAACACAGACACAGGGAAAGTCGACTCACCCGGATGTTCGAAGACGATGTCGACATCCTTCTTGTCAGTGAGTTCCCAGATCGCCTTGCCGAACTTTCGGCTCTCTTTCATATAGTCATTGAATTCCGGACCATTCACCGTTGGCAGCTGCCCCCAGCAATTGAAGTCCTTGCGGTTGAGCACGCCTTTGGCACCGAGACTGAGCACATGCTCTTTCTTGTCATCGCTTCCGACGACCCCAATCGCGTTCGCCCCCGTGACAGCACAAAGCTGGACACCGAAGCTGCCAAGGCCGCCCGAGGCGCCCCAGACAAGGACATTGTCTGCTGGCTTCACGATGTGCGGGCGGTGGCCGAACAGCATGCGGTAGGCTGTGGCAAGCGTCAGTGTGTAGCAGGCGCTCTCTTCCCAGGTCAGATGCTTGGGGCGCGGCATGCATTGGCGCGCCTGCACGCGGCAGAACTGGGCGAAGGAGCCGTCTGGAGTTTCGTAGCCCCAGATACGCTGACTGGGCGAGAACATCGGGTCGCCGCCATTACATTCCTCGTCGTCGCCATCATCCTGGTTGCAGTGGATGACCACTTCGTCACCCGGCTTCACGCGTGTCACTTTGCGACCGACAGCCCATACGATCCCGGACGCGTCGGACCCTGCAACATGGAAATCCTGCTTGTGAACGTCGAACACGGACATCGGCTCGCCAAGTGCGGCCCAGATGCCATTATAGTTCACGCCAGCTGCCATCACGAGGACCAGCACTTCGTCGGAATCGATTTCCGGAACCGGAACCTGTTCCAGCTGCATCGCCGTTGACGGACGCCCGTGACGGTCGCGGCGGATCGCCCAGGCGTGCATCATCTTCGGAACGTGGAACTCCGGCGGGATCTCGCCGAGCTCGTAAATATCTTTGGTTTCCCTTGCCATGGCAGGGGGGCCCTCCTCCTTGATTGCATGTCCGGGATGGTCTGGCGCACAATTATTCGTGGCTTCACAAACCACCCGGTTCCCGCCACCTTGGCCGCTGAACGAAGAGCTTGCAAGAATTTTGTTGCGCTGCACAAATTTCGAAAAAGGGGCGTTGCAATCATGTCTATCGGCGACACGGTTTATCTGAACGGAGTCTTCACCCAGCGGAAAGACGCCCTGATCTCCCCGCTGGACCGGGGATTCCTATTTTCCCACGCAGCCTATGAAGTGACCGCTGTTTACGGTGGAAAACTGATCGATTTCGAAGGTCATGTGTCGCGCCTCGGCAACACGCTGGAAGCAATTTCGATCCCTAACCCACATGACGCGGCCGCGTGGGAGGACATTCACAGCCAGTTGATCGCCCGCAACGGCCTTTCAGAGGGACTGATCTATCTCGAAGTTTCAGCAGGCGCCTACGACTCCCGGGATTTTGCTGGGCCGGAGACCTTCACACCCACAATTTTCCTGTATGCGGATCATCGCCCCCTGATCAGTGAGAAAGCCGAGCAGGGCATTCGCGCCATCTTCCTGAACGACATTCGCTGGCGTCGGCGCGATATCAAGACAACTCAACTCCTGTCGCAGGCCCTCGCCTACCGCGCTGCGCGCGAAGCCGGCGCCGAAACCGCGTTCATGGTCGAGGACGGCCACGTCACCGAAGCGGCCTCAGCCAATACTTGGATCGTGACCGAGGAGGGCCGGATCATCACGCGCAATCTGTCCAGCGACATACTGCCCGGAATTACGCGCGCCCATGTCATTGCCCGGCTTCGCAATCAGGGACTGGATATCGAGGAGCGCGCCTTCACACCGGATGAGGCATACGCTGCCAAGGAGATTTTCACGACCTCAGCGGGGGCTATGATTGCGCCTGTCATACAGCTGGAGGATCGACCGGTCGGCACCGGCAAGCCGGGCCCTGTTACGCGGCAAGTACAGCGCCTCTATTATGAGGCGATTGGCGCTGATGTGGAAAAGGTCGCGGCTTGGGCTTTGGCCTGAAGCGAGTGACGCACTTTGAGGGCCAGGATCATACTGGCCAACAGCAGCGTGACGCTATTGGCCACGATCATGGGGAGCGATCCCAGCAGAATGCCATAGACCAGCCAACCTGCGACGCCGGTAGTGAACATCGCATACATGATCAGCGATATCCCATCAGTCCTTCCGGTGCGAATGACCATCAGGGCCTGAGGCAGGAAAGACAGGGTCGTCAGAGCTGCGGCCATCAGGCCAATCATGTCAGACATTGAGGGGAAATTCCTTGAGAGTCTGCGCCGTATAGCCGATTTGCAGCCCTCACGAAACCGCCTGGAAACGCATGGTGCTCATGAATGTTTGCGGTAACGAGACCATACCCGTTTCAGTCGCGGTCGATCACTTCGCCTTCGATGATTTCACCCGGCCCTTCGCCAGCCTGAGACGCCCCGCCCGGCGGCGTGATATTGGCGTTCATCTGGGCCATGACACTCGACACTTCCCGGGTCGCCATGCGCGCACTGATGGCATTGGCCAGCAGAGCAACGCCAGCCACGGCAGAAAAAAGACCAAGATCAGTCAGACCGAGCCCCCGCGCCAGAATGGTCTCACGGAACAGAGCGAGCACGCCAAGACTGACAATGAACAGGCCTGCCAGAAAGCCTGCTCGCGCAGCAAAGCCGGGCAATAATCCCGTGATAGCGGGGTACCCCTCATTCCCGGACAACCGGTGCAGTCGAAACCGCTCGACCCAGCTGACCGCCAACATGCCCGCTGCGAGCAAGGCGACCATGAGCACACTACGCTCCATCAGCGCTGCAATCACCACACCGACCGGAAAGGCCAGGATAGCGACCATCCGCAATAGCAATGCAGTCTGGATCAGATTGGTCGGTTGATTCACTCGGGGTCTCCTCTCGCTTTTATCTGGTTGCTCAGACATCCTGACGCAAGCAGTGACGCTTGCTTTGCGACGTCGCACACGGCATGCTGCGCCGCAACATAACAAGGGGAGAATTCCGTGGCAGACATGGACAAAGCATACCAGCACGCACCGGACCGCCCGTGGATTTTCCGGACCTATGCCGGACATTCAACGGCAACAAAATCCAACGAACTGTATCGCGGCAACCTCGCCAAGGGTCAGACAGGCTTGTCGATTGCCTTCGACCTGCCCACCCAGACCGCGTATGACGCAGACCACATCCTCTCCAAGGGCGAAGTTGGCAAAGTGGGCGTGCCGGTCAAGCATCTCGGCGACATGCGCCTCCTGTTCGACCAGCTGCCGCTGGAAGAGATGAACACATCAATGACGATCAATGCGCCAGCCGCCTGGATGCTGGCGCTGTATGTGGCACTGGCGGATGAGCGCGGAGATGATCGCAAGAAGCTGCGCGGCACCACCCAGAATGACATCGTGAAGGAATACCTCTCGCGCGGCACTTATGTGTTCCCGCCGGAACCCAGCCTGCGTCTGATCTCGGACATGGTCAGCTGGTGCTACACCGAGGTCCCGAAATGGAATCCGATGAATGTCTGCTCCTACCATTTGCAGGAAGCGGGCGCGACACCGGAACAGGAACTCGCCTATGCTCTGGCCACGGCAATCTCAGTGCTGGATACCGTAAAAGCCGGAGGGCAGGTTCCGGAATCAGACTTTGAAACGGTCTTCGGCCGAATTTCCTTCTTCGTGAACGCCGGAGTTCGTTTCGTTACGGAACTTTGTAAGATGCGTGCCTTTGTGGAACTCTGGGAAGAGATTGGCCGCGAACGCTATGGCGTGACCAGTCCGAAGGCGCTGCTGTTCCGCTATGGCGTACAGGTGAACTCGCTTGGCCTGACCGAGCCGCAGCCTGAAAACAATGTCTATCGCATCCTGATCGAGGCAATGGCCGTCACCCTGTCGAAGAAGGCTCGCTGTCGGGCCCTGCAGCTGCCGGCCTGGAATGAGGCGCTGGGCCTGCCACGCCCGTGGGACCAGCAATGGTCGCTGCG
>NZ_DGNK01000030.1:121834-122677 GCF_002388935.1 Hyphomonas sp. UBA4494 | reverse complement strand
ATACGAAGACATCTTCGACGGCAGCCATGTCATCGAATCCAAAACAGAAGAGCTGAAGGCGCTGGCCCGGGATACGCTGGCTGACCTAGATGCGCGGGGCGGCGCAATCCAGTCCATCAACCATATGAAGGAGAGCCTCGTCGGCGCACATATTGATCGCATCAAGGCGATTGAGAGCGGTGATCTGACCGTGGTTGGCGTCAACCGCTATGTCGAGACGGCGGAGAGCCCACTCGCAGGCGGCGACGGATCGATCCAAACGGTCGACCCGGCAGAGGAATCCGCCCAGGTTCGCGACCTGAAAGAATGGCGCAGCAAGCGAGATGCAAGCGCCGTTGAAAATGCGCTCGCAGCGCTGAAGCAAGCCGCACAGGACGGGACCAATATCATGGAGCCCTCGATTGCCTGCGCGAAGGCCGGCGTCACGACAGGTGAATGGGGCACGGCAATGCGGGACGTGTTTGGCGAATTCCGAGCACCCACGGGCGTCGCCATGGTTATCAAGACCGATGGCGAGGAAGATGCGGCCGCTGTCCGCAAGGACGTCGAGCGTGTCTCCGAAGCCCTTGGGCGCCAGCTAACCTATGTGCTCGGCAAACCGGGTCTCGATGGCCACTCCAACGGCGCCGAACAGATCGCGGCACGTGGCCGGGAAGTCGGCATGAATGTGGTCTATGAGGGCATCAGGTTCACTCCATCCGAGATTGCCGCGCAGGCCAAGGAAGCCAACGCGCATGTCGTGGGTCTGTCCATTCTCTCCGGCAGTCACCTTGATCTGGTCCGCGAAACGATTGCCGAACTGCGCGCGGTCGGCCTCGGAGACGTGCCCGTCGTCATCGGCGG